>JBQTKE010000735.1:0-3828 GCA_052386435.1 Myxococcaceae bacterium | reverse complement strand
CGGCCGCACACCATCTCGTAGAGCACGATGCCCGCCGCGAAGACGTCGGTCTGGCCGTCCAGCGGCTTGCCGCGCGCTTGCTCCGGCGCGAAGTAGGTGTACTTGCCTTTAACCGCGCCGGCCTGCGTCTCCGTCTGGGTGGCGACGCGTGCTTTGGCGATTCCGAAGTCGACGATTTTGACGTGACCGTCGTAGCTGACGATGACGTTCTGCGGAGAGACATCGCGGTGAACGATGTTGAGCGGCTGGCCTTTGGCGTCCACCCGGGTGTGCGCGTAGTGCAGTCCTTTGCAGAGCTCCATGCAGATGTAGAGCGCGTAGGGAACGGGGAGGGTGCCTACGTCCCTCTGCCGCGCGCGCCGCAGCACCCGCGAGAGGGCCTGACCGTGCACCAGCTCCATCGCCAGGAAGTACTCGCCGTCGATCTCTCCGAAGTCGAAGATCTGGGCAATGTGCCCGTGCGAGAGCCCCAGCGCGATGTTCGCCTCGTTGATGAACATGGAGACGAAGTTCTTGTTGCCCGCGTAGTGGGGGAGGATCTTCTTGATGACCACCTGCTTGGTGACCCCGGCCACCGCGTTGAGCTGCGCGCGGTAGATCTCCGCCATTCCGCCCGCGGCGATGCGGTCAAGGAGGAGGTACTTGCCAAACTGCTGGGGTTCCGAAGCCGACACCGTGCTAGCTCCTCAGACGCCCAGGTGAAGCGAGTGAACAAGCAAGAGCGCGGGAAGGTAACATCTGAACCGGTGCGGGCCTTTCAAAGAAAGACTTCAGCAAGCAGGCGGACGAGGAGAGGATCGCGAACACGGCTCGTCTTGGTTCTCCTCTTCAGCGGGCTTTCAGTTGCCGCCTCGGCACGGCCCGCTGTGCTTTTGCATCCCGCGTTGGGCTCACCTCGGCAGGTGAACGTCTCTGGCCGCGTCCTTCAGAGTGCGCCTACCCAGGGAAGCTCGATCTTTTCCAAGAATCTGAGACGGCTGGCCGCTGCGGATTGGGAGGGCGCGGAGGTCTCTGTCGTTTTCCAAGGACAGAGGACGACCGTGCGTTCGGGCGAGGACGGGGAGTTTCAGGCGATGTTCAACGCACCCGACAAGTCGCCTTATCTGATCGGCTCGGCGTTGGCGGAGGCGCACGTCGCGGGGGCGAGCGCGCAGGCGCAGGTGCAGATCGTCGCGGACGATGCTCCGTTCCTGCTCATCTCCGACTTCGACGACACAGTGGCGATCTCTAACGTCCTTCAGGTCCGCAAGGTTCTCCGCACCGCGCTGCTGCAAGACGAGACCACGCAGAGCGCGGTCGAAGGGATGGCGCCGCTCTACCACTGTCTTCTCTCGGAGAAGTCAGCTGTGCCGGCGATGGCGGTGGTCAGCGGTTCGCCCGTGCAGTTCGCGCCGCGAATGGCCGCGTTTCTGCGTCGCAACGGGTTTCCGTTTTCGGGGCTCTACCTGCGCAAGTGGGCGCCCTCGACGCTGAGCAATTACAAGCAGCCGGTGATTCGGAAGTTACTCAAGCTCCTGCCTCACCCGGTTGTTCTGGTCGGCGACTCCGGCGAGCACGATCCAGAGGTCTACGCGCAGATCCGCAGGGAACATCCAGACAGAGTGAAGCGCATCTACATCCGCGACGCGGGGAAGAGCGCGGACAAGGCGCGGTTCGAAGGGATGGTGCTGTTCAAGACCGCGGACCAGGCTGCGCGCGACGCAGTGGCGCAAGGCTTGATGAGTGAGGCGTGCTTGACCAAGACATTTCCGGCGGCCCTGAGTGCGGATGGGTCGTAAAGGTGCGATCACTCCCAGGTCATTCTGACAGTTCGCCCGAGCGAATCGCGACGTCGTGCTAGGAAAGCGGGCGTGAACTTGCGTGTCTTGCTGGTGCTGTCTTTGACGTTGCTCGCCTGTCGCGAAGAACCGCGCGCACCCACGAAGCCCGCAGCGCCCACTCCACTTCCAAGGGGTGAAGCTGTCACCGCTGCGAAGGACGATCGCGAGGCGCTGCATCGAGTGGAGCAGTCTCCGCTTTGGGGACACGCGGTTCCGAAGGAGGGAACGGTCCTCAAGCTCAAGCCCGACGACTACCTCGCCGCGTTCGCCGAACTGCTCGCGACGGCAGACGACGCGGGAGAGAAGGTTTGGCTGCAACATCCCAGCGCGGCGCTCGCGTATCCCTTGGTGCTGCGCGACGAGAAGGCGTTCGGAGAATGGATCGATGAAGCGAAGCCGGGAAAGATCCGAATCATCCAACGCGCGGACGGGTTCGAGCTTCAGACGAACCTGGGCAAGATGCCGGGCGCGGATCGCAACGGACCCACAGTTCCCGCGCGGGGGGGAAAGCAGGACTTAGCCACGCTGCGGCGCGATCTCCTGGCGCTGAAAGGGCGCTTCAAGGTTGCGCCAGACGCGTGCTTGGTGCCTTCCTTCGGCACGGAAGCGCTCGCGATCACAAACGCGCTCTCATCGATGTCCGCCGCAGAAGGCGAGCCCATCTTCGACGAGCTTTGCCTGGTCTATCCGCGTCCCACGTCGCCACAATGACCCAGTCAGTTCGCCGACCGTCCTTTCGCTTCGCTGGAAACTCGCTACTCCGGTGAGAACGGGTTCAGCAGGCGAACTCCAGTACGGCGGACGTCCTTAACGTTGCGAGTCACCAGCGTCGCCACACTCGCGTCAGCTCATAGGAACGACACAGACGCTCTGCGTGCTGCCACGGAACACCGCGCAGGTGTAGCCAGTGCGGCACTCGCTGTTCGTCTGGCAGACGCGGAAGCACGCGTCGAAATCCCCCGCGCCGTTCCGAATGCAGGTGCTGCCATTGGGACACGTGCGGTCGTCACCATGGGTGCATTGCCGGCTGCAGTACCCGCCCGGCGTATAGTCCTTGTTGTTGATGCACAGCTGGTTTCCGCACTCCGAAACGGTGGTGCAGGCATCTCCAACCGTCGCTCCGCAACCCGCGAGCGTGGCGCCCAGCAGCACAACGATCAATGCACGCAACATGCTTTCCCCTCCCGAGAGCGGTGAGCCTTCGAAGAACCACGCAGGAACTACGGCATGCGCGAGACGGCGTCCATTCCAAAGCTCACGCGCGCCTTCCAAGGGGGAGGTGGAAGACCTTTGAGCTGGAGCAGCTTCTCCAGATTCTCCGCGGACTCTGTTCGCAGCTTGCCAAAGCGAACGCCGAAGGAGGGGTTGATCCACTTGGCGCGATCGGCAGGCGGAGTGCTCACCCACATGATCTCGCCGTGCAGCGCGAGCGTGCCGAGCGACAACCAGATCTCCAGTAGCACCGGGCCGCTCACCACGATCTCGGGGCGGACCTTCGGCGATTCGATCTCCACGCCGGCGCCGCCGCCCGAGACGTCGCGGATCAAATAGGACGTGGAGTACGCGGCGTCTTCTGTCGCCCGCATGTTGATGGGCACGCGCGGGTGCTTGCGCATCTTCTCGAGCTGCTGCGTGTCGTAGATGCGCTGGAGCACAGCGTCGAGGCCGCCACGATTCAGGCCAGCGTCGTAGCGGATGTTGAGGAGAAACTTCCCCGCGTTCACTTGGGTGACAGAGACGACCTCGCCCACCACCTCCACGCGCTCGCCGCTCGTCGCTTCCACCAGCTCAAAGACGAACTGCGTCCCAATCGGGACCTTCTTCCGACTCTCGAGCGCGACGCCACCTTTGCCGACGCTCTTGGTGAACTCGTTCACCAGAGACTCGGCGCTCTTGTACGAGACCTTTAGACGGATAGGAGCTGTCACAAGCCCCTACGAGACTACGGATTCGGCGCGGCCACCAGTTTCCCACAGTGCCTCCGCCCGGACAGTCGCGGGGTGAAGTT
>JBQTKE010000734.1:0-11787 GCA_052386435.1 Myxococcaceae bacterium | reverse complement strand
GCGGCCGCGGGCGACGACGAGTGGTGCGACGGCACAGAGACCAGCGCAGGACGCAGCGGCGTCACCGGAGCCAGCGGCTCATCCATCGTCTCGTCCTGCGTGTCCTCGTACGATTCCTCAACGCGCGCCACCACCGGAGCGGGCAACGGAACCGGCGCGGGAGGCTCGGCGGCGCGCGGCGGCGGCGCAGGCGTGGCGGCCCGAGCAGGAGCAGCAGACGCACTCGGGTTGTCCGCCGCGGGGCCGTTGAGCCACTGCTCGATCCCCGGACGGCTGTTGGTCACCTCCGAGGGCGCCGAGCCCAGCTCGCGAATCAGCCCTTCGAAGTAGAGCTTGCTGATGATCCCCAGCGCCGCGAGATCTTCGAAGTCAGAATCGTCGACGACGCGGCTCAAGCTGCGCTTGCCGTCAAAGAGGCGAAGCAGACCGTTCACCTCGTCCGGAATTTCGGAGAGGCGATCCGCCAGCTGGTGGTAGTCGATCTCGAAGACCGTCTCCAACGGCGGGAGCTGCTCCAGCATGCGCCCCCACTCGTCGAGGCGACGCATGCCTTCCATCAACAGACCTTGGGTCGAGACCTCGATCCGCTCCTGCCGTTCGACCGTGAGGAACGACACCTCGAACTTGCCTTCGAAGGTGTTGAGCATTCGGTAGAACGCGTTCTCTCCGCGCAACCGGCCCAGCTCCGCGTCAATGACCTTTCCGTCCTTGAAGTAGACGAGCCCCGTGCGATCGCCTTCGAGCTTGATGGTGCCCGTCTTGCGACCGATCTCGAACGTCTGAACCAGGTCGACGACGCCCATGTCGGCCAGGCTTCCGGCGAAGCCCGCCTTCATTTCCTTCTTTTCGATCCTCTCCTTCTCCGCCTTGGCGAGGATCATCTTCACGCGGGTGACGATCTCTTTGATGTAGATGGGCTTGGTGAGGTAGTCGTCCCCGCCCAGCTCCAACCCGCGCACTTTGAATTCGACCGACTTTTGATTGGTGAGGAAGACGAACGGGATGTGCTTGAAACGTTCGTCGCCCTTGAGCACCTTGCAGAGATCGAAGCCGTCCATCTCCGGCATCTTGGTATCGGCGAGCACCAGATCAGGCGGGCTGATCTGCACCTTCTCCAGCGCGTCTTTGCCATGAATGGCCGTGGTGACGGAGAAGCCGGCCTTTTTCAGGCTGACCTCCATCACTCTCAAGCTCTTGGCGTCGCCATCGACCAGAAGCAGGTGCTGCTTGGCCACCGTTTCTCTGCCTTTCGCGCTGAACCCGAATGATCACGTCCCCACTCGCGGGGTGTCAACGTTAACGGCCCCCTTCGAGCGCTGGCTTGACACCCTGCTAGGGGCGCGAGTCTTGTGGGGATTTCCATGACCCAAGAGATGCGCCGCCACACCCGCCGCAGCCTCGCTGTCGACTTCAAAGGGAAAGACGCCTCTGGCGTAGGACAGCTGCTTCTGGAGGGCTCTGACCTCTCCCCTGGAGGGACCTTCATCCGCAGCGATCTGCTCCTGGAACAGGGCGAAAAGCTAGCGTTGGAGTTTCAAGTTCCCGGTGTGCCGAGATTGATGCGCGCGCAGGCGCGTGTGGCTTGGGTCCGACGCTTCCCGAAAGAAGACGAGTTTCCCGGTATGGGCGTGGAGTTCACCACAATGAGTGAAGAGGACCGCAGCGTCCTCACCCAGTATCTGGCCACCCGCGAGTAGTCAGCGCTCCCACCTGAAGCGCCGACGCGATCAGCGGAAGAAGCCGCCCTTCTTCGGGCCGCCCTTCTTGCGCATCTCGATCAACCGCAGCTCCTGGTTCGCTTCCAGGTGCTTCGGGTTCGAACGAATCGCTTCGCGGAAGGCGCGCTCCGCACGATCCATGTCGCCTTCGACACGCGCGATCACGCCGAGTTGGTAGTGCGCACGATCGCAGTTCGGCTCCTGGCGAATCACGTCGACCATCATCTGCTTCCCCTTGCCGGCTTCGAGCTTGCGCGACGGATCCATGTAGAGCGCCCAGGCCTTCGCGGCCAGGTAAACGCCCTTCGGGTCCATCTGGTGCGCGCGCCCGAAGAAGTCCTCCGCGGCCAAATAGTCGCGCTTGCGGAACGCCACTTCGCCCTTGCGAAAGAGCTCCTCCGCGTTGTCGGACGCAGCGGTTTTTCCTCCCGCGGCTGCACCCGCTCCAGCGGCCGCGGCGGCCTGCTTATCGAGATACGACTGGCGCTTCCCGTCGTCGTAGAGAGCGTCGTAGGCTTCGCGAATCGCCTCGAAGACCATCGTCATCTTCGGAGCGAGAGATGCAAGCGCGGGCGGTAGACGATCCGGGTGATACGTCTTCGCCAGTTGCAAGAACGCCGCCTTCACCTGTTCGCGGGTTGCGTCCTTGGAGAGCCCCAGCGTGGCGAAGTGCTCGCGCTTCCCCTTCGCGTCGTTGAAGCGAAGCTCGATGTTCGCGGCCAACTGAACCTCATCCACCGAGCGCGGCGCTTCAGTCGGCGGGACGGCCGCGACCCTGCTCGGCGCCGACGCGGCCACAGCACCCTCGATCGCGGGTGCCGATCGCTGCGGCATCGCTCCGAGGCTGTCCATCGCGCGGCGCATGAGACGCTGTCGCCGTTGCTTGGCCTCCTCTGCCGGATCGGATGGATCGCCACCTGCCAAATCAGCCTCGCTCAGCGGTTTGTCCGCGTCGCCTTCGGAGTTTCCGATTGTAGACGCGCCGGGGGCCTCTGACCCAATCGGCTGCTCCTCAATCTCAACCGGGGCATCGTATTCCGCGGACGGCGGCGCAACGGGGATGTCGTCGAGCTTGAAACCGACCAATCTCTCCAGGTTTGCGTCGACTTGTTGCAGTGCGGCTTCGAAGTTCTGGGCGACGGCCCCCGCGCCCGCGCTGGGGGCGGCCCCATCGACAATGCTCCAGAGATCTTCGTCCTCTCTTCCACCTTCCGTGGGCGCATTGAGCTTGAGCGGCGCGACGGAAGCCTGCGTGGCTGGAGACCAGAGACTGGGCTTGAGAACCGGATGGCCACCCGCGGGCTCCGGTGTGGGCTTGAGCGCGGGCGAGTTGCGCGGCGAAGGAGGCGCGTTGGAGTTCGGATCGAGCACAGGCGGACCGTTCGCCAGCTCCTGACTCGGATGGAGAACGGGCGGCGCCGGGATCTTCGTTTCGGACGTGTTGAGCGCGACGTCCACCTCCTCCGCTGAGAGCTCGATCGTCGCCTCGGACGCAGCTTCCAACTCCGCCGCGGCCTGCTCACCCGCGGTGGACTCGCCCATCCACTGATCCGCGATCTGCGCGCCGGAGCGACGGAGCGCTTCGTTCATCTCATTGATGAGCTTCGCCTGCGCTGCTTGGCGAGCCTGCTCCGTCGCGCTCGGGTCTTCGGCGAGCGGTTCCGATTCGATGATCGATTGAGTTGAAACCGGGTCTGGAGGTTCCGCTGAAAGTGCCGAGGCGTCGAAGACCGGAAGCTCCTCCGTGAGCTGCAGAGGAGGAGGCGGCGGTTGGGCTTCCGTCGTGAGCTCGAGGGGAACGTTCACCCAGGTCGGATCCGGATCGACACCGACCATGTCCGCCCAAGAGGCTTCGGAAGGTTGCTCCGGAACGGGCAGGTTGTCCGCCGCCGGCTCCGCGAATTCCGCCGCCGGCTCCGCGAACCCTGGCGATGGCTCCGCGAATTCCGTCGGCTCCGCGAATTCCGCCGTCGGCTCCGCGAATTCCGCTGGCTCCGCGAACCCTGGCGATGGCTCCGCGAACCCTGGCGATGGCTCCGCTAATTCCGCCGTCGGTTCCGCGAGGGATGCGCTTTCAGGCGGCACCGCGAACTCTGGCGATGGCTCGTCGAAGACGCGCTGAGCTGCCTCCTCTGCCATCCGCATCGCTGCTTCTTCGGCCGCACGCGCTTCTTCCGCTGCGCGGAGCTCTTCGATCTGTTGCGCTTCCTCCGCCGCGCTCACTTGCTCCGCAGCCGGAGATTCTTCCGCGGATCGCGCTTCGGCCGCGAGTTGTGCCAGCTCAGCGGCGCTCGCTTCTTCCGCGAGCCGAGCCTCCTCCGCGACTCGTGCTTCCTCCGCGACTCGTGCCTCTTCCGCGAGCCGAGCCTTTTCCGCGAACCGAGCCTCCTCCGCGAGCCGAGCCTCCTCCGCGAGCCGAGCCTCCTCCGCGAGCCGAGCCTCCTCCGCGAGCCGAGCCTCCTCCGCGAGCCGAGCCTCTTCCGCGACTCGTGCTTCCTCCGCTACCCGTGCTTCCTCCGCGAGCCGAGCCTCTTCCGCGACTCGTGCTTCCTCCGCGAGCCGAGCCTCTTCCGCGACCCGTGCTTCCTCCGCGACTCGAGCTTCTTCACTGCGACGACTCTCTTCTGCAACGCGCGCCTCTTCCGCGCGACGGGTCTCCGCTTCGCGCTGCTCGGCGCGACGGGCGGTCACGGCACGAACCTTCTCCGCGAGACTCGCCTCCTCCGCTTCGCGCTCTTGGGCAAACGCGCCAGCGAGCGAATCTTCGACGGAGCGCGCCGCCTTCTCGAGCGCGGACTCCGCGCCAGTCGCCCACTCGGTCCCAGGTGACTTGGTCGCCCGCTGCTGCGCGTCCCACTCGGCGTCAGTGAGCGTGTCCATCTCTCCGGCGTGCCGGAGCAGTCGAATCAACGGAAGGTACTTGGGCTCGATCGCGTCGATCGCGCGAAACTCCGCGAGCCACGTCAGAAGATTTCGCTCGTCGTCCCCGAGCAACCAGGCCTCGCAGCTGGACGGAGTTTGGCAGCGCACGTACGCAACCGAGGTATCCTCGTTCGCCGCCATCTCGAACGCGGCGCGAACCGCCTTCACTCCAGAGATCCGCGTGAACATCGCGTCAACGCGACCGCGATCGAACTGCACCTGCTCCGCCAACTCCGAGCATTGGCGAAGACTGGTCAGCACCGCCAGCTCACGCGCGGAGCTCAAATCCGTCCCGGCCGCCTGCAAAGTCTCCTCGTCAGGCGCCCCACCCTCACCGCGCGCCCACAGCGCGTCGAGCTGCGCGAGATCGATCCGCCCCGCGGCGAGCAACGCCTGGGTGACCGTCTGCCGCCCCGTCGCGAGCTTGGCGCCCACGATGTCCCCCTCGTCGAGAAGGATCTGCGACTGACGTCCACGTGCAGTGAGCGTCAGCGCTCCGGTGGCCCTGAATTTGTGAGCGAGGTACAGCGCCTCAGCGACCTGAAACGCAGACATTTGGCGGCGACTCTAGATCCGCTCTACTCGGTGCGCGAATGAACGGCTCGCCCTACAACCGAGCCACCTGCCGCAGGGCCTCGTACGTGGCAATACCCACCGCGGTGGAAAGGTTCAGACTCCTGCGCTCCGCGAGCATCGGCAGCGTCACCGGCTCGCCCTGTCCACCTTTCATCACGGCTTCCGGGAGCCCCGAAGTCTCAGAGCCGAACACCAGATGGTCGCCCTCTTGGTATTCGATCTGGTAGCTGGACCGAGTCGCCCGAGCGCTGAAGAGGAAACGCCTCGCGGTCGGGTGCTCGACCACGTACGCGTCGAACGTTGGGTAGAGCTTGACAAAGACGTTGTCCCAGTAGTCCAGCCCGGCGCGCTTGAGCTCCTTGTCCGCGATGGAGAAGCCCAGCGGCTCGACGAGAATCAGCCGGCATCCCGTGACCGCGCAGAGCCTGGCGACGTTGCCGGTGTTGGGCGGAATCTGTGGCGAGACGAGGACCAAATGGAGGGGGCGCGCCAGAGGCTGAAGCATGGTGTAGAGCCCTCTAGCCTTGCCTCTGCGTGCCATCAACAGCACCCGTTCAAAAATCCTCGCGTCGGAGGTCGCGGAGGCACGCACCTTCTCGACGCGGCTGAAGGGACTCTTGGGACGTTCGAATCTGCGCGCGAGCGAGGCGCTGCATCTGGTCCCCTGCAGTTCGGTTCACACGTTTTTCATGCGCTTCACCCTCGACGCCCTATTTCTTGCCGAGGACGGCACCGTCGTCGCGCTCTACCCGGCGCTCCAACCCTGGCGAGCAACCCGGCCACATCTTCGCGCGCATTCTGTTCTGGAGCTTCCAACAGGGACGTTGGCCACGACCGACACTCAGCCTGGCGATCGGATCGTTTTCGAACCCTGCTGAAAATGGAGCCCTTCTTCAGCCTACCTTTGACCCCACCTGCCCCTTTGTTAGTGTCGCGAGACCTTCAATCTGACGGACACGCGGGAATGCGCATCGAGGTCGCCGGCAATACGCACGTCGGTATGAAGCGGAACCACAACGAGGACAGCTACCTCCTCCTCCCGGATGAGGCGCTGTTCTGCGTGGCCGACGGCATGGGCGGTCACTCGTCTGGTGAGATCGCGTCGAAGATCGCCGTCGATGAGTTGGCTGAATTCTTCAAGATGACCGGCCGCGATCAGGACGCCACGTGGCCGTTCAAGATGGATAAGACGCGCAACTACGACGAGAACCGGCTGGCGACCGCGATCAAGCTCGCCAATTCGCGGATCTTCGAGAGGGCCTGCACGGAGAGCAAATACAAGGGCATGGGGACGACCATCGTCACTGTGCACTTCGCCGGCAGCCACGCGTATGTCGGTCACGTCGGGGACAGCCGCGTTTATAACTGCCGCGCCGGCGTGCTCAAGCAGATCACGGAAGATCACTCGCTGCTCAACGACTACCTCAAGGCGAAGAAGCTCTCACCCGAGGAGATCGAATCCTTCCCCCACAAGAACGTGATCGTCCGCGCTCTGGGCATGAAGGACACGGTCCAAGTCGACGTGGGCCGCCTCGAGCCGGTGGAGAACGACGTCTTCATGCTGTGCTCGGACGGACTGTCAGGGATGGTCCCGGATCCGCAGATTCAGGAAGTGCTCGCCCACGCACAGTCGCTGGAGATCGCCTGTCAGCAATTGATCGACATGGCGAACGCCGCGGGCGGGACGGACAACGTCAGTTGCATCCTCGCCCGCTATCACCCGAGCTGAGCGCTTCGGCCGCACCGTCTCATCGCTGCGAGCTCCACGCGATCAGATCAAACCTCACGCCAGACTCAGTGCTTCGAGAGCGCGCGCAGAAAGGCCTTCACCGCTCGGTGCTGGTCGGGTCGCGTGCAATAGCGACTGAGGAGCCTGACATCGAGCTCAGGCAGGACTGAGCTTCGGGTAAAGCGGGTGTAGCCCGATGCACCGAGGCAGAAAACTCGGATGGCTCCGGCCTCCCAGATCCAGACCTCTCGTGTTCCGAGCCGCCGATAAATCTCGAGCTTGTCGGTCCCGCCGGTCGTCCAGACCACCTCGAGCGCAAGATCCGGGACCTTGCGCCCCGCGCGAGGTCCGCGGAAGTAGCACTCGTCAGGCTCGACTCCGGACTTCTTGCGACGCTGCTTCAGCGTCCAAGATCCGTAGCCTTCGAGCTCCACGTCCTCCCTGAGGGCCCAGGCCTCGAGAAGCCGAGCGATGTTCTTCTTGATGACCTCATGGTTGTCCGACGGCGACATGATCTCCAGCACCCCATCGAGGTACGCGATCCGATTGGCGGACGTATCGCCCCGCGCTCGGAGAAAGGCTTCGAATTGCTCCCAGCGCAAGTTCATGTAGACGCGCTGATCTATGGAATCCAGCTCGATTTCAGGGGGGGCGCTCAGGATCTGCATGTGTCTGAAGCTATCACGGGGCCCGGGGAGGACGGCCGAGGCGACATGCATCTCCACGTCCCGGGCCAGATCGAAGCAGAGCTCCTGCGACGCGTGAATCAGAGTCCCAAGCTTGATCCACGGCACCGGTCACGCCGCCGCGATGCGGTGTTGCTTCCACGCAATGCAGTCCTGCAACTGCTCTCCCTGCTTGAGGGGGGTCTCCGGCAGCACGGCGGTGCGCGTGAGCTCTGCGCCTGCGGGAATGTCTGAACCGACGTAGACACCTGCGCCAACTCGAGCGGTTGAGTCAACGTTGGCTTCGATAAAAGCCGGTCCCTTCACCCATCCCTCGACAGGACCACGCGCCCAACCCCCGGAGAAACGCGGCACGTCGGTGAAGGGCGAGGCCTCTCCAAACGGATCCAGCGGCACTTTCTTCGAGAGCAGATCCTGCTGCGTCGCGAGGTAGCGAGCAGGCGTTCCGAGATCGGACCAGTACCCCTCCGCGACGGCGCCATGGAGAACGAGCCCCTTCTCCATCAGCCGCATGTAAACCTCGCGGTTGATGTCCTCTGGGCCACTCTCTTTCATGAAGTCGAAGACGGCGGGCGTCATCACGTGCACGCCGGAGAAATGCCACGGGGTCAGCCCTTCTCCCCCCGGACCGAATCCCGCGATGCGTTTCACTTGAAGGCCAGACGTGCACTCCACGGCCGCGAACTTTTCATGCTCCGGCATGGGGAGCAGCACCATCGTCGCCGCTGCCTTCGCTGCGCGGTGCGCCGCGATGACTTTGACGAGATCGACAGCGAAGAGAATGTCGCCGTTGAAGACGACAAATGAATCATCTTCGAGGAACTTCCTCAGCCCCCGAATCCCTCCACCAGTGCCTTGAATCTGAGGTTCGCGCACCACGGTGAGCGACTGGCCCAACCGCTCGCACTCCGCGCGCGCGGTACGCTCCATCTCTTCCGGCAAGTGGTGGGTGTTGATGCCCACCTCTTTGATTCCCGCCCTCGCGAGCAACGCCGCGGTGTAGCGAAACAGCGGCTGTCCCAGCAGAGGGATCGCCGGCTTCGGCCAACGCTCGGTGAGCGGTCGTAGGCGCGTCCCGAGCCCCGCGCAAAGGATCATCGCCTTCACGTCAGGCCAGCTCCGGAACGTACTTCGCGACGATCGCCTGCAGCTCCACGAGATCCTTCCTGCGGCCCAGCGCGGTCTTCACGTAGCGCAGTGACGCGGGGATGGAGACCAAGAACCCGGGATTGCCCTTCACCCGGTTGATGAACTCGAAGCGGCCCGCGTCCTTCATCTTCCGCTGCACAGTGAGGAGATCGAAGTAGTCCTTGAACGCCTTGGGATCGATCTTGCCGCCCCCCTCGCGTTCGAACGCGGTGATGTAGCGGTCGAGCATTGCGTCCACGAACTTGAGGTCCAGCTCCACGTACGAATCGCGCAGCAACGCGACGAGGTCGTACTGCCGAGGTCCTTGCAGCGCGTCCTGGAAATCAATGACCACCAGGTCGCCGTTCTTCACCATGATGTTTCGGCTCTGGTAGTCACGGTGGGTGAAGCCGCGCAGCTCTTCGGCGAGCTGCTTGGAGATGTTCCGGAAGATCGCGTCCAGCTTCTTCCGTTCCTCCCCTTCGACTTTCTTCCCGCTCCAGGCTTCCATTCCCCATTCGCGGAAGTGGTGGAGTTCCCAATCGTAGAGGTCCTCGTCGAACGCCCGAGTGAACGCGAGGCACTTCGGATCCGGATTCTTCTCGGTGCGGGCGCGGATCTTCGCCAGCAGATCCACCGCGCGGCCGTAGAGCTCGTCGCGCTTCTTTCCGCCTTCAAGCGCCGACTCGAACGTCAAGTCCGTGAGATCTTCCAGGACCATCATCCCGGCGGGCTCGTCGTAGCGAAGAATGCTTGGAACGCGCACGCCCAGCTTCGTGAGGTAGCGGTGCACGTTAACGAAAGGCAGCTCCTTGGGCGGTTCGCCTTTGGTCGCCTCTTCGCTCTTCTTGGTCGCATCCGGCGGCATCACCATCAGCACGTGGCTGTTGGGGGGCTCGCCCACGCGGTAGTACGACCGGTTGCTCGCGTCACCTTTGAGCTTGGTGACCTTCGCGTCCTTCGCGCTCTCGTGCGTCGCCTTCTCGACTTGCTCGCGCAGGGCGGCTTCGAGTTCCACCATGACCTCCGTGGGAGATAACAGACGCGGAGTATGCGGTCGAAGCGGGCGCCTGTCGACGATTGACCGTCACGGCTCCGCGCGGCGCAGCGGTAATAAGTCGTAAGGGACGGCCAACAGCGTCGCGAATCTGCGCACTTTCTCTGGGACCTGGGCCAACGAACCCTGGGTGAACCCGCGGGTGGCGATCACCAGCACCACGGGCTGACGGTCCTCGTCCTCGCCCGGGGCCACGCGTTCTACGCCTTTCACGTCCGCCAACTTGAGCTTCGCCTCCGCGACCGCCTCCGCGAGCTCGGGGTCCTCTACCTCTTCCGCGCCGCCGTTGCTCCCCTTCTCCTTGAAGTAGACGCCGGGATCCTGGGCGTTGTTGAGCGCGGAGAGCGCGTCTGTCCCTTGTTTCCGAGCGGACGGCAGCATCTGGGTGCCCGGAGCGACCTTCTGCGCCGACTCCAGCTTGGTCAGCGACTCACGCAGAGAATCCATGCGCGTCTTGCCAAAGCCGTCCTCCAACTCTTCATGCTTGAGCGCGCCGGGCTTGTTCTTCTTCCCCTCCACGTTGGACTGCTTCGGCGGGGTGCTCCGGCCGCTCACGGTTTCACCCTCCCCTTCCGCCGCTTCGGCGCGCTCTTCCTCTTCACGCAGCTCTGCCAGAACCTCCTTGCTCTCTTCCTTGGCCTCCTGCGTCGCGGTTTCTCCACCCAGCGCTTGCTCGGCCAGCTGCGCGTGCCCTTCGCCCAACTCGGAATGGTGCGCTCCGCCAGCGGCTTCTCCCCCGCCTTCCTCTTCGGCGCCGCCACCTTGGGCAGCCCCGACGCCTTTCGCCCCGCCTGCCTGAAGAACCTTGACGGCCTTGAGCTTCTGCGCCGCCTCCCGCGGCCGGCGGGTGGTGGCGGTGCTCGGCTTTTCGGCGGAGCGCGACGGGGGACGAGAGGAAGGAGGGACCTTTGCCACGAGTGGCGCTATCTTACCCGGCCTGATGCGAGCGGACCATGGCAGACGCGATTACGGCAGGTGCCCCTGCAGCGGTACCTACGAACAGCGCTTTGTCGAAGTCCGGATGACCGTCAACGGCAAGGTCGTTGTATTGACCAATGTCCCTCAAGGGGCTTGCCCCACTTGTGGCTCCCGCGTTTACAAAGCCGAAGTCCTTGAACGAATCGAATCCCTGATGAAGGGACACCGCTTCACGAAGCCCTCCTGACCTAGAGCAGAAAAACCATGACCATTCACGAGAACGTCCTTTCCGCCGTTGGGCACACCCCTCTCATTCGTCTCAACAAGCTGGTCGGGCCGAATGACGCCACCGTGCTCGTGAAGTGCGAGTTCATGAATCCCGGCGGGTCCATCAAAGACCGCATGGCGATGTACATCCTGGAGAAGGCGGAGAAAGAGGGAAAGCTCAGGCCCGGCGGAACCATCGTGGAGAACACGTCCGGCAACACCGGCATGGGTGTGGCGCTGGCCGCGGCGGTAAGGGGCTACCGCTGCATCTTCACGATGCCGGACAAGATGTCGACGGAGAAGATCAACCGGCTCAAGGCGCTGGGCGCTCAGGTGATCGTCACGCCGACGAACGTGCCCGCGGACGATCCGAAGAGCTACTACGAGACCGCGAAGCGAATTGCCCGCGAGACGCCGGGAAGCTTTTACCTGAACCAGTACCACAACCCCGACAACATCGAAGCGCACTACGCCAGCACGGGTCCGGAGATCTGGGCCGACACCGGCGGGAAGATCGACTACTTCGTCGCGGGCCTGGGCACCGGCGGGACGATGAGCGGCGCTGGCAAGTTCCTCAAAGAGAAGAACCCCGCGCTCAAGAACGTGGGCGTGGATCCGATCGGGTCCGTCTACCAGGGCTACTTCAAGACCGGGAAGATGCCGCCGCCGCACGTCTACAAAGTTGAAGGCATTGGCGAGGACATGCTGTGCAAAGCGATGGACTTCAAAGTCCTGGACGATGTGCGGCAGGTGGATGACCGCCAATGCTTCCTCGCCGCGCGACGA
>JBQTKE010000733.1:0-4434 GCA_052386435.1 Myxococcaceae bacterium | reverse complement strand
TTCGACACCTCGTGATTCAAGACGGCGAGCTGACTCTGGAAGTGGCCGATGTAGTTCTTGGACGCCTGCTCCAGACGCCCGAGCAACCATTCGTGCGGTTCGCGCTGACCCGCGAAGACGCTCTCGGCCTGGGCTACGAGATCCGAGCTGCTCGCCAGGATGGACGTGATGTCGTTGACCAACGTCTGGGCGGGCTTCGCCGCGCGATCCACAAGCGCAACGCGGTCCTGCATCCGCCACGTCGCGGGCGTGCTCTTCCAGCTCATCTGCGCGAAGGTCCGCAACGCCGAACCATTCTCGGCCTCGAAGGCCTGCAGCTCGCCGATGAACGTCTTCAGCTTGGCGACGAGCGGCCGCGCGTACTTCACGAACGTGCCGATGCGTGTCTCCGCCTCGGTGGACCGGATGCTCTGGTTATCGACCTCGGTCTGCTGGAGCTGCCGAGCCCGCTCGTGCAGCTCGCGTGCGGTCTGCTGCTGCGAGACGGCTACCTGCTCGTTCTGCACCGCGCCCAACCGCTGGCGCGAGCGCTCGATGGCGGCGGCGCGCTGCTCTGCCGCCTTCCGGTCCGCTGCCTCGGCCGCAGCGACTTCGGCTTCCGCAGCGTGCAGCTCGTCCTCGGCCGCAATGAGACGCGCGGCGATGTCGGCGGCATTGGCGCTGTCCTTCGGCGGGACGAGCGCGATGCGACCGTCGGACTTCGGCGCAGCGGGCGGCAAGCGCATGGCGTCGAGCAGCTCCTCCTTCTCGCGCTCGGCTGCGTCGAGCTGGGCAACGCTCATGCCCGCCGCTGCGGCCAGCGCTTCGCGGCTCTTCTTCGCCTGCGCGGCGACGAAGGATTCGGACGCGAGCTTCGTCAGCGCGCCCTCCTGCGCGTTCTTCACGTCTTCCTTGCTCGTGCCCTTCGGCTTTGTTTCGGGGAACCGCTCGCTCATGACTGGATCTCCTCGGTGGTGGGGTTGGATTGTGCTTCTGCTGCGGCGACGCGCGCCTTGATCTCGGCCACCCGCTCGGGGCCATGGCGGTAGGACACCGCCCGCGTCAGCTCGTCGAGCGTAACGGCACTGGGTCCGCCTTCGCGGAGGCGCGTCTCGATCTCCATGACTGCCGTGTACTCCTGGCGCTTGGCGGCGCGCTCGTTCATCAGCTTGGTCGCCACGTCGCGGATCAGGCTCTCGGGTGGCGCGGGGAGTGCCACGCTCACGGGGAGCGCGACTCCGTCGAGGTGCTTGGCGTAGGTGGGCTGCCCCCGGCGTCCGATGGTCACGCCCACCGCCAGCTTCGCGGCTGCCTCCGGCGTGAGCGCCGCCCAGTCCGCTTCGAGGACGATGACGTGGTGGTCGTGGACCTTGGCCTTCGCGCGGAGGGCCTCTGCGTCTTGCCGGTTCCTCGGGCTGCTCACGAGCGCCTCCGCTTCGCCCAGCCCTGAACCTCGGTGCTCGCGTGGTTCGCCAGGAGCTGCTTCAGCTCGGCCAGCTCCTTCGACAGGTCGTCGCTGATGGCCCGTAGCGTCGTGTTCGCGAGCTGGTTGACTGCGGCCGCGACCCGGGGCGGGATGGTACCGGCCAGGACCAGGGCGGCGGTCTTCGCGATGGCGTCGCGGACGTGGATGGGCTCGGTGGCGGTCCCCAGCTCGGTGGCGATGGCCGTGACGTTCTCGATCTCCTCCGGCGTGAGCTGACCGGGTCCGGCCGGGGTTGCCTTCCGACGGCTGCCGCCACGAGCTGCCGCCGCGCGCTGGGCGTCCTTGGCCTCCGGGTCATGGGCCACGCAGAACGCCCGGCCCACACGGGCGGGGTTGGGGCAGGGCCTGCCTGCCAGGGTGGTGGCTCCGCAGCGCGGTGCGCCTGGGCCGAACGGCTCGATCTCTTCCATGGGTGACTCCTCTCGCCCGGGAGCCTGTCGCCTCGACGGCGGGCAGCTCGGGCCGCTTGGATGGGCTACTGGCTACGGGTTCCTGGGCGGCTACAGTGCGGCTCTAGACCCCTACCTCGGCAGGGACGACCATCCCTCGTGGAGGGCTCGGCCTCGAAAAAGCGGTGCATAGGGGGTAGGCCGTTTTCCCCTGGCGCAGCACAGGGTTAAAGCCCGTGCCGCGCTGGGCTCGGGCGCGACCGCGATGAGCTGTCCCCGGCCACATACTTGGAAGATCAAGGGCTTGCGCTGCATGATGGGCGTGCCGCCGACCCGGCACCATACCGCATGACCAGGGGGATGAGCAGATGAGGTGGTCTATGTGCCTAATACTGCTGGCCTGGGAGCGGTACCACTCAACAGAACTACTCAACACGGCTCGGGGCTCTGGGCCACTGGACAGCCGTTTCAGTCGGCCTCCAGGGCGAAGAGACGAGCGCGCCGCAGAAATCCCCTGGTAGAGGGTAGAACTCCCCCTGCCTGGGCCTGGGGCTGCTGAGCCCACGAGCTGCGAGCTGAGCCCCCGCCTGGGCCACTAGCCCGGGGGCAGAGCGGACGCGGGGGATCAGCGTAGCCAACGGATCAACGTAGCCACCTTGAGTGGAGAGGCTCTTCGGCTCTAAGATATTAATATTATTATCTTTTGTTTGTGACAGTTAGAATCTCAGCTTGCGTGGCTACGCAGTAACGTTGATCCGCGTCCGCCTTGCCCACGAGCGCCAGGGCCAGCGGCACCGGGCACCACGAGCTGGGAGCCCATTACGCCACCACCCGGTAGGCGGTGGTCCGCTTCCGCTTCGGCCCGACGGTGTCGTCCTTCTTCTCGATCTCGTTCGCCTTGGCGAGCGCCTCGACGACGCGCAGGAACGCGCCCGTGCCGCCGCCTCCGCGCCCGGCGTGCGACAGCTTGTAGACCATCGAGTGGACCATCCACTCGCCCGGCCGACGGCCCAGCACCGCCCGCACGCGTCCCTCCAACGCCGCGCTCCCGCTCTCGGACGCGGTCGGCTGGAACGCCGTGCGCGCCGCCGCCTGCCACTCGACCATCTGGAGCACCGCCTCCATCACCTGCACGCTGATCGGCGTCGACATCGAGCGGACGACCGGCGTGTCCTTCGGCATCGTCGCGGCCAGGAGCACCGCGAGCCCCATGGCATGCGAGTCCACCCGCGCGAGCAGATCGGACTCTCCCGCCGAGCGCCGGAAGGTGCGGTACCAGTCGGTCCAGAGCGCGCGCGCCTCGCGCGTCAGCTCGAAGCGCAGCCGCCCACCGGGCTCCGACGCAGCGGTGTCCCTGATGGACTGGATGCGCGCGCCGACGCGCTGCACGAGCGGAGAGATGTCCCCGAGGTTGGGCACCTCGACGATGCGGTTGCGGTCGCTCTGGCCTGGGACCAGCCACATGCGGTTGAGCATTCCGATTGCCAGCTCACGCGAGTTGAAGACCGTCTGGAACGTCCCCGTGGTGCAGGCCGCGAGCAGCGACAGCTCGATGTCCTTCACCTCGACCCCGTAGTTCAGCGTGCTGTTCGAGAACTCCCCGTGCTCCAGCACCGACGCGATGAACTGGAGGAGCTGTTGTCCCTCGCCGCGCGCCTTCGCCATGAGAGACGACAGCTCGTCGAGCCGCATGAGGATCGGCCGGTCAGCGAACCGCCCGGCCCACTTCCGAGCAAGCGCCTCCGCCGAGCCGGAACCCAGCTCGGTGTGCAGCGTCCCGGCATGACGGCGCGCGTCTTCTGCGGGGAACTGGTTCGTGTAGAAGTCCCGATAGTATGCGTCGAAGAACTTCCCCGTCTGCTTGAGCGCCGTGCTCTTCCGAGTCCAGCCGCTGGTGCCGATCAGGATGCTGTTCAACTTCGGCGAGGTGTCGAGGGAGCCCGCCATGCTCGCGTTCTTCGAGATCCACGCTCCGAAATGCGAGAGGAAGGAGTGGTACCAGAAGACGCGCGGGGCCTCGAAGTTTTCCGCATACAAGTCGGCGAACTCCCGCCCCAGGCCTAGGTAGGCCGAGTCCGGCAGGATCAGCGCGTCGGGGAACGCGTCCAGATCCTCGGCCAGCTCCTCCAGCTCGACGACCGACACCGAGGCGATGCCCAGGAACTGGTACACGTCGCGGATGCGCCGCGCCGTGCAGTGGCCGTGCATGCACTTGAAGCCACCCGCCCAGGTGTTGGACTCGCTGGGCTCGTAGAGCAGCGTCTGCCGGTCACCGCTCTCGCTCGTGTGCGCGTCCTTCCACGGGCAGTGCACGCGGTGCTCGCCGTCGTCGTGCTCGTCGATGTACAGGTCGCGCTCCTTGAAGCCTGCGAGCACCGACCACTCGCCCTCCTTCGACGCGGTCTTCTCACGAGGTGCGGGAGCGGCGGGCTCGGAGTTCTTGAACCACGCGAGAGCGACCGGCGTCGTCTCCGAGCGGAGCACCTTCGCCACCGGCTTGTGCGCGTACTTCGGGTTGAAGAACGTCGGCAGACGCAGCAGGCTGTCGAAGTTCGTCCGCGAGGGATCACTCAGGAGCTG
>JBQTKE010000732.1:0-3637 GCA_052386435.1 Myxococcaceae bacterium | reverse complement strand
CTCGGCTGACCGGACGTCCTTACACGCTGGACCTGCTGGTGCGGACGAAGAAGACAAAGCGACAGGTGGGACTGACCGAGGAGGGACGCGCCGGGAACTTGGACGGCGCGTTCTCGGTGCGAGGCGTGGTGCCTGATGAAGTGCTGCTCGTCGACGACGTGCTCACCACAGGCGCCACGGCACGGGCCGCAGCGGCCGTGCTCAAGCTCGCTGGCGTGCGCCGGGTGGAAGTCCTGACCGTCGCCCGTGCTTACTCTTCCGCTTGATCAAACCTCCCGTTGGGGAGCCGCCGAGCCTGGAAGACGTGCATTTTCTCCGCGGTCCTGTGGGGCGAGCGGCGAGCCCCATCAAGTGGTGCTCATTGTCGAGGGCTCCTGCTCACCGTCGAGGCGCCCGCTCTCCAGCTCAGTGACGAGCGCTGCTGTCCTGGATGCGGCTCTTCACGAACTCCGCGGTAGCGCCTTCGACAGCGGTTGGAAGTTTGATCACGAACCGGCACCCCTTGCCCACAGTGCTCTCGACCTGGGCGGTCCCGCCCAGACGCTTGATCATTCCAGCGCAGACGGAGAGGCCAAGTCCCGTCCCTTTGCCGGCCTTCTTGGTGCTGAAGAACGGTTCAAAAATGCGCGGCAGAACATCGGGCGGGATCCCGGTACCAGTGTCTTCGACAACGAGCTCGAAAAGCCCGTCTGAAAGACTCCGAGTCCCGAGGAAGATCTCGCGCTCCTTACGACCGACGACCGCGTCCGCCGCATTGGAGAGCAGGGACAGCGCAATCTGGGTGAGGTAGCCCGGGGGGAGTCGAATCTCGCCGTGGTGGTCAAGCTTGGTCTGCACCTGGGCGTCGATCAGCTTCGACTGCGCGATGGTGAGCGCGCGCTCCAGCTCCACCTTGGGATCCACCCAGACTGGCTTCCGCTCGGGATCTCCCGCCATCAGGTTGAGGTCGCGAATGATTCGGCGAACACGGTCCGCGCCCTGATTGATGTCCGTTCGAATCTCCTCGACTTCCTGAATGACCTCTTCAGGCGAACGCGGATCCGGACGCTTCCCGGCGAGCTCGTAGCAGGCGTGGCCCAGCTGTTCGACGCCGGCGAGCACGACGGAGAGCGGGTTGTTCAGCTCATGCGCGACGCCAGACGCCACGGTGCCCAGCGTCGCCAGCTTCTCTGAATCGTAGAGCTGGCGTTGCGCCTCCAGCAGCTCGTCATGCGCTCGGGCGATCGCTTCCTTCTGCTGACGGATCTCCCGGTTCGCTTTGCCCAGCCGGATCAACGAACGCACGCGCGCCATCAGCTCGCGCGGGCTGCAGTCCTTGGTGAGGTAGTCGTCCGCGCCCTCTTCCAAGCCAAACGCACGTCCCTCTGGGTCGGTATGTCGAGTCACCAAGATGAACGGGATGTCCGCGAGCACAGGCTCTGCGCGCCAATGACGGCAGAGCTCATAGCCATCCATGCCCGGCATCGCCACGTCAGTGAGGATCAGGTCAGGCGGCTCCTGCAGCGCGGCGGCCAAGGCGGCCATTCCACCGCTGACCGCCTGGACCACATAGTCAGCTTCAAGCAGACGGCTTGCGTGCGCGCGGAACGTGGAGGAATCATCCACCAGCAGAATGCGGTCTTTGCTTAGGGTGGGCGAAGCAGTCACCGTTCGAAGAGCATATACCTGGACCTCCGCTCCGCTCTTTGCGCGCCCCGGAGTTGGAGATGACCCACCCCCCGTTGCCTTCTGCCACGGGAAGCAAGCGCCCACGGTAGGCGTTCCTGTACCCCTCTCGCTGTGCGATGAACGACTCCCGAATGAACCCTCGATCCCTCGCCGTGTTGCTGGTGATGCAGAGCACTCTGGCCTTCGCCCGCGCGCCAGATCCCGCGGCCACTCGAGCGGCTGAACACGCTCAGGCAGCGCTGGACACAGCAGGTTCTCCGCGCGGCGCTGCCCACCTTTTCCGCCTTCACTCCTTCCTCCCAGAGCTCGAGGATCTCGGTCCACTCACGCAGACCTACAGCACGCTCCTTTCACGGGGCGGCGTCGATCCCTTCACTCGCGCGCAGGCGCGGCTGCTCTCGGCAGAGCTGGAGCGTGCCCGAGGACGCTTAAGTCGAGCGGGCGATCTGCTCGCGCCGTTGGGCTTCCTCTCCAAGTTCTACGTGGTGGGGTCGTTCGACAACGAAGGAAAATCCGGCTGCGACACCGACTTCGGCCCGGAGGCGTCGCCGCTCAACCTCACCGCGGTGTATCCCGCGCAGGGTCGCGAAGTGGGTTGGCGCAAGCTCTCCGTGCAGCCGCTGGATGGGTACATCGATCTGTCTGCCGTCGTGAGCCCGCGCAAAGAAGCGGTGGTCTATGCATTGGCGCTGCTGGAGACGCAAGGCGAGTCGCAGATCGACTTGGGCATCGGCGCGTCCGGCGCCTTCAAGCTCTGGGTAAATGGACAGCTCGCCACGAAGACGGATCGCTACAACGTCCCTCGACCGGATCAGTCGCGCGTGTCGGTGAAGCTCAAGAAGGGCTTGAACCGCGTGATGCTCA
Source organism: Myxococcaceae bacterium (assembly GCA_052386435.1). Taxonomy (GTDB): domain Bacteria; phylum Myxococcota; class Myxococcia; order Myxococcales; family Myxococcaceae; genus JBQTKE01. Next base: position 1,105 of record JBQTKE010000732.1, on the reverse strand, counting down.
AGGTCTGTCAGGAGAGTGGCCCGTTGGGCTTCTACCTGCGCCGAGAGCACAAGGGAGGCAGCGCGGTCACCTCTGTGTTGCCTGATTCTGTTCCGCCGATGGAGAAGGGTCCGTCGCCCAGCGCGTCGTCACTGCCCACGCTGACCACGGCGATGGCCGCGGAGCTGAAGAAGAAAGCCAGCCCCACGTTGCGCGCGGAGTACGCGAGCATCCTCGACGGACAGCGCGCCTTCGACGGCCGCGAGCACACCGACACCGTGGAAGCGGAGAAGGCGGCGGATGCCGAGCCTGGGAACGTGCACCTCCAGCTCCTCGCGGCCGGTCTCCAGGACGAAGATCACAACCTGCGCCGCAAATATTTGGATGCCGCGCTCAAGGCGGATCCTGCGTCACCCGCAGCGCGGTTGATGATGGCGCAGCACGAGAGTGCCCGTGGCCGCGGTGAACGCGCGCTGGCGATTCTGGATGCGTTGATCAAAGACCAACCTTCGTTCGCCGCGGCGAGGCTGGAGCAGGCGCGCGTCTACGAGTCGCTGGGCGAGTGGCCGCGCGCGGTAGCGACGGTCGAAGAGACGCTCCGAGACCTCCCGCGCGTGCCTTCGGTGATTCGCGAGGCGGCGACGATTGCGCGGCGCATGGACCGCTCCGCTCAGGCGCTGGAGCGACTCCGGGTGGCGGTCGCGCTCCGCTACAACGACGTGAGCAGCCGCCGTGCGATGGCATCGCTCTTCGCGGATCTGGGCCGAGTCGACGAAGCAGCGAAGGAGCTGGAGATCATTCTCAAGCTGGATCCATTTGATAACGGCACGCGACTGCGCTTGGCGGAGCTGCTCGCCGCGAACGGCAGGAAGGAAGCGTCCGAAAAGCTCTTCGCCGAAGCCAAGTCGATCGCCGCCGACGATTCCGAAGTCTATGAACGGGAAGGCCGAGCGCTGCTCGCCGCGGGCAGTCGTGCCGAAGCGCTCACCGCCTTCGAGCGGTCGCTGGCGCTTCGTCCGCAGAACCCCGCGCTCAAGGAAGCCCTGCGCGCGCTCAAGGGCGACAACACCTCGCACGGCACCGAGTACGTGCTGGACGTGAAGGCGCTCTCCAAGCAGGCGGACGA
>JBQTKE010000731.1:0-14466 GCA_052386435.1 Myxococcaceae bacterium | reverse complement strand
GACACCTGTGATCACCGCGTCCGCCGCGCGGTAACGAAGTTGATACGTCGATGACTCGGACGAACGCGCCGTCTCGATCAACCGAACGTCAGACGAAGGGGAGCTCGCAGACTGCGCGAAGTCCTCGGGATGCTTCTGCGGCCTACCAGTGAGGAGGTCACTGTGCTGCTCGGGCGTATCAGTCAGCGCCTGACTTTGAGTCTGAAGCGAGAGAAGGGCGATGAGCGGCAGGGAAATCACGTGACGAACCTAGCGTGGGCTTCGCGTGAACGCAGCGGAGTTCGGTGGCGCATCGGGACAACGGCACTTCTCCAACCGCGTTGCTTTGCGCGGACACGGGGCGGGTGCGCGGCAGCCGGAACCAGAAGGTGCTTCCTTCCTTCAGCTTGCTCTCCACGCCCACCGTTCCTTCGTGCGCCTCAATAATCTCCCGTACGATCATTAATCCCAGGCCGGTGCCGGGAATCCCATGGGCCCCATCGAGCACGCGGTTATAGCGCTGGAAGAGGTGAGGAATCGCCGCGGGCGCAATCCCGCTGCCGGTGTCCTGGACGCGGACCTCCAGGTCGTGCTCGCGGCAGAGAATCTCCACCGAAACGCATCCCCCCGCCGGCGTGAACTTGATGGCGTTGCCGATCAGATTCGCCAGGACTTGGGACAGCCGCTGCGCGTCACCTGTCGCCAGGGCGTCCGCGGGCACCGCTCCGCTCTCCAACTTGAGCTTCCCGGCCTCCGCCAGCGGACGGAACTCATCCATCGTCTGCCGAAGCAGCGCGCTCAGATCCACCGGTTCGCGCGCGACCTTGTAACCAACACCTTCCAGCCGGGCCAGATCCAGAAAGTCGTTGATCATCGCGATCAGCGAACGAAGGCTGCGCTCCATCTTCTGCACATCCGAACGCAGCTCGGCGGAGACCAGCCCGCGTCGACCCGACTGGATCAGCTGGGTGCGCAGCATCAGCGCGGAGAGCGGCGTCCGCAGGTCGTGGGCGATGACCGAATAGAAATCCAGGCGCCGAGTCTCTGCCCGGCGCTGCTCGGTCACGTCGCGCAGCGCGATGGTCGTCCGCGCCGAATCGTCCGTGGGCAACGCCCGCATCGTCGGCGCGTACACGCGATCGCGAACCTTGAGGTCCGGAATGGGCAGCAGCGACCCACCATCACCCACTGAGATACCGTGGAGCGAAAGGGAAGGGAGCAGGGTGCGGATCGGCGTTCCGACCATCGAGGAGAGCTCCCGCTCCATCATCTTGCACGCTTCGCTGTTGGCGAAGGTCAGCCGCCCCTGTGCGTCCACCTCGAGCAGCGCGTCCGGCGCGTTCTCCACCAGCGCGCGGAGATCTTTCTCGGCCCGCGTCAGCCGCTCGGTCAGTCGCTGCACCCGGATTAGGGCCTCCACGCGGGCGAGGAGCTCCTCCGCCACGTACGGCTTGGCCACGTAGTCATTGGCCCCAGCAGCCAGCCCCTGCACGATCTGCCCGGACTCCCGCCTGGCGGTCAGCAGCAGGACCTGCAGCTGATCAAACCCGCTCTCGGGTGAGCGCAGGAACTTCAGAATCTCAATGCCGTTCAGATCCGGCATCACCCAATCCATCACCAGCACAGCAGGGGGCGCTTCGTTGGCAAGCAGCTCCAGCACCTGCGTGCCGTGCTTGAAGCAGCGCACGGGGTACCGGTTGGCCAGGATCCTCCGCGCGGATTCGAGATCGAGCGGGCTGTCGTCGACGATCCAGATATCCGCGGGAGGGGAGCGCATGGGAAAGGGCAGAGAACCGAAGTATTAGCACCGCCGATTCGGGCGCAAACTACTGAACGTCCACTCCTGGCGAAGAATTGACACTCTAACGGGATGCCTCAATGGTGCCCTCGCGTGCCCAACATTCTCGTTGTCGATGACAGTGCCATGATGCGCCAGATGATGGTCGCTTGCCTCCGCGGTGAGCCGAACCTCACCTTCGCTCACGCGGGTAATGGTCTGGAGGCGATCGAGAAGCTCTCGCTTCAGCCGTTCGATCTGATGCTGCTGGACCTCAACATGCCGGACATAGGCGGGTTGGAAGTGGTTCAGTTCGTGCGAGGTCAAGACCAGCTGAAGACGCTGCCGATCATCGTGGTCACCACCCGCGGCGATGAGACCTCCAAGCAACGCGTCCTTGAAGCCGGTGCGTCGCGCTTCATGACCAAGCCGTTCACGCCCGAGGGGCTGCTGGCGGAAGTGCGCGGTCTGCTCGGAAGTAAGGCGGCATGAGCAGTCGCCTCGAGAGCGACGAATTTCTCGCCGGCTTCCTGGCGGAAGCGGAGGAGATCCTCGCGCGCGCCAACAGCGCCTTGGTCGCGTTGGACGAAGCGGCTCGGACCTCTACACCCGCCCCACGGGCTCTGCGTCAGCTCTTCCGTTCCATCCACACGCTCAAGGGCCTGTCCTCCATGGTCGGCGTGGAGCCGGTGGTGGAGCTTTCCCACGAGACCGAGACACTGCTGCGAAACGCGGAGCGCGGCGGTGGCGCGCTGGCCATCAAGACGGTGAAGCTGCTGATCCGCACGGTCACGTCCATGGAGGAGCGGCTCAGCGCGCTCCGGGCGGGGAAGCCTGTACCGGCCGTGCCCGCGGAGCTGATCGCCGCGCTCTCGCGCCAGACGCCGCTGGCCTCTTCCGGTGCCCAAGGCAAAGTCGTCATTCCGGAAGCGCTCGCTGGCAAGGTCTCCGCCAGTGAACAGCAAGAGCTCGCCTCCAGCGGCGGCCGCGCGATCTGTCTCAAGTTCACGCCTTCCCCTGAAAACGCCGCGTGCGGGGTGACCATCACTTCGGTGCGCGACCGCCTCTCGTCCGTTGCGGAGCTGGTGAAGGTGGTGCCGGTCTCGGTGCCCGCGGGTCCGAATGCGCCGGGGGGCCTCACGTTCTTTCTGCTCCTCCACGCCAAGGAGACCGACGAGACGCTCGCATCCGCCGCACAAGTGCCGGTGGAAGCATTCTCGACCTTGGCCTTGGAACAACCCGTTGAGGACCCGGCTGAGCTGCCCCCGGATGAAGAAGCCGCGGAGGAAGAGAGCGCCGGCCGCGAGCACGTTCGCGTCGATGTCGCGCGTCTGGACGAAGCGGTGGAGCGGTTGGCGGCGCTGGTGGTGCTGCGCTTTCGCCTGGGGCGCTCGGTGGATCGGCTCGCAGCGCAGGGCGTGAACGTCCGTGACCTGAAACAGGTTCTCGCCGAGCACGCCCGCACCGTGCGCGATCTCCGGGCAGCGATCATGAAGACGCGGCTGGTGCCGCTCTCGGAGCTCCTGGCCCGCGTCCCTCTGATTGCCCGAGGCGTCGCCGACACTGCAGGTAAAGCCGTGCGGGTCCAGCTGGATGTCGGGAACGCTGAGCTCGACAAGTCAGTCGCGGAGCGCGTTTTTCCGGCGATCGTTCACCTGCTCCGCAACGCAGTGGATCACGGCATTGAGCTGCCCGCGCTTCGACGCGAGCGCGGCAAACCGGACGAGGGCACGCTCAAGGTTACCTGCGCAGAAGTCGGGGGAAATCTTCTCGAGCTAACCGTCGCGGACGACGGTGGTGGCGTGGATCCGGCTCGAGTGGCCGCCCGGGCGCGGCGCCCTGTACCCCACACGGACGAAGACTTGTTGGAGCTGATTACGCTTCCTGGCCTCTCTACCCGCGAGGAAGTGACCCGCACCAGCGGTCGCGGCATAGGGATGGACATCGTTCGCCGCACCGTGGTCAACGACTTGGGTGGTGAGCTGGCGCTGTTCAACAGTCCGGACAAAGGGACGACGTTCCGACTGCGCATCCCGCTCTCGATCACCATTCTGGACGGACTCACCTTCCGCTGTGGCGGACAGACGTTCGTGGTGCCGCTCGGATCGGTGGAGGACATCGTGGAGATGGAGCCTTCCGCTGTCACCGAGGGTCCGCGTCCGGAGAGATCAGGTCTGCGCGCGCGAATGCTCCGGCGCAACGGCCAGACGCTGCCGCTCTTTTCTCTGCAAGAAATGTTTCGGCTTGACGCCGCCGAGAGCGACCGCCGCCATGCGCTGATCATCCGCAAGAACGGTGAGCGTTGCGCTTTTGAGGTGGATCGGATGCTGGGACGCCAGGAAGTGGTAGTGCGGCCTCTGGTCGATCCCCTCGTCCACACCCGCGGTATCGCGGGCAGCACGGACTTGGGGGACGGCCTTCCCACGCTGGTGCTGGAGCTCTCCTCACTTGCGTCTTCTACATTGGCTGACGCAGGTCTCTCTCCCGGCGGTGACGCATGACAAGCGCCTTGCACATTCTCTTCCGTGTGGGCGAGGCCGAATATGTGCTCCCCGCCGCGCAGGTCGATCAGATGGAGTCGTTCACCGGCGCGACCCCTGTTCCGGGATCCGCGCCGTACGTGAGTGGCCTGATGCAGATCCGCGGCAAGGTGGTCCCCATCGTCGACCTGCGGCGCCGCTTCGGGTTGCCTCCCATCGCGCCCACGCTCGACTCCCGCGTGGTGGTGGCGCGGGCGGGAGATCGCCGGGTGGGGCTGTTGGTGGATCGCGCCCGCGAGGTGCTGAAGCTGGCGGAGGATCAGTTCCGCGCCCCGCCGGAGATCGTCGCTGATCAGGCGCAAGGTTTCGTCCGTTCCGTCGCGCAGGCGGGGGAGCGGCTGGTGATGTTGATCGACTTCGAGAAAGTCATTGGTGAGGAGGTCCTGAATGACGGCCAAACATAAGACCGCGGGCAACGGTGCACCGGTGAACAGCGCAGCTCCTCTGCCGAATGGATCGCAAGGCGAAGTGGTCAGCCTGGCGCAAGGCGCGTTGGCGGGGCTGGAGCGCACTGCGCAAGGCTTGGCCTCGGTGGCGTCGTCGCTGGCGGAAGGTCAGAGCGAGGGTGAGTCGCTGGCGGCTTCCGTGGAGACGACAGCGGCCTCCTTGGAGGAGCTCTCCCGTTCGGTCAAGGGGCTCAACGCCAGCGCCGAGGAGTTGGCGGCAACGTCGGAACAGCTGGCGGCGTCCAGCACGTCGGCCACGGCGTCGATCGCGGAGATGGCCGACCGCGGACAGGATCAGGCCTCGTCCGTGGAAGAGGTGGCCGCGACGATCGAAGAGATGTCCAAGGGCATTGGCCGGCTGGCGTTGGACGCGCAGGCGGTGGGCGAAAGGATGGCCGGCGTCACCACGAGTGTCGCCACGGTCACTGCCGGATTGGAACGCGTGGGGAAGGACTCCGCGGAGATGGCGTCGTCTGTTGAAGAGACCGCGGCGACCATGGAGGAGCTGGCCCGTTCGTTCCGTGGCGTCTCGGAGCAGGCCAAACAGCTTGAGCACTCCGCGATCCAGTCCGCCAGCAACCTCACGGAGATCGCCGCGTCGGTAGAAGAAGTGGCAGCCACCGCGGACAAGAACGCAGCGACGGTCGAGGGCAGCGCGGCCGGGGTAGAGCAACTGGCCCGCTCCGCTTCGGCCATGGCGCAGTCCGCGGTGTCCCTGGAAGAGCTCTCCGGCAACTCCGCGGGCGCGGCGGCCCAGCTGCAGTCCGCCACCTCGCGCATCCTCAACGTCATCGACGGAGCGCGACAGACCGCTGAGCGATTGGCGGTCACCGCGCGCGAAGGTGGCAGCACGGTGGAGCGGTCGATCAGCGGGCTCAACGAGATTCAGAAAGCGATCAGCGGCTCTTCCGCGGTCATCCGCGAGATGGGCAAAAAGTCTGAAGAGATCGGCGACATCGTCCAGACGATCAACCTGATCGCGGATCGCACCAACCTGCTCTCGCTCAACGCCAGCATTGAAGCCGCGCGCGCGGGTGAGCACGGTCGAGGGTTCGCGGTCGTCGCCGAAGAGATTCGCGCGCTCGCCGAACGGGCGGCCGCGGCCAGCACTGACGTGGCCAAGATTGTCCGTGGGCTGCAAAGCACCGCGCGCGATGCGGTGGCGGCGTCGTTGGAAGGTGAGCGGGCGGTGACCGAAGGGACGCGGCTGGCGGTGAGCGCGGACAAGGCGCTGGGCGGGATTCTCCTCGGCGTGGATGACCTGTCGAAGACGGTCCGGCAGGTAGCGGAGGCGAGCAGCGAGCAGGCCGACGCCGTCCAGTCCCTTGCGCACTTCACGGCGAAGGTCCGCGACGAAGGCAAGCAGATCTCGCGCGCCGCCGCGGAGCAGACGAAGGCCGCGCTGCTGGTGGCGCGCGGCGCGGGTGAGCTTCGACAGATGGCACGACAGACGCGCGATGCCTCACAGGAGCAAGCAAGGGCGCTGCGGGAGTTGGTCCTCAGCAACGGCGAGCTCACCAAGACCGCGGAGCGCGTCACGCGGGCGACCGAAGAACAAGCCGGGAGCGCGGCGGAGGTGGCCAAGACCTCCATGCGAATGAAGGCGCTGGTCGCTCAGACCAGCACGGCGATGGTGGAGCAGATCCGCGCCCAAGCTCCGCTCGCCGAGTCGGCCGCAGAGGTTGGGCTGGGCAGCCAGCGGACCGTGTCAGGGCTGGCCGAACAAGCCAAGGGGGCGGAGGAGATCTCACGCGCCATGGAGGATCTGCGACGTAAGACCCGTGAGACTGCGCGTTCTTTGGCCGAGCAGGCGCGCAGCGTGAAAGAGATGGACTCCGTCTCCAAGCAGCTGACGCAGCTGGGGGCGACGGTGAGCGCTTCCGCCGCTGAGCAGGCTCAGGTCACGGCCTCCCTCGCGAAAGAAGGCGAAGACGTTCGGCGCATTGCCCGGCAGACGGCGCGGCTCGTCGGTCAGCAGGTGGCGTCGGTGGCTCAGCTTTCAGAAGAGAGCCGGCAGCACTTGGCGGCGCTCTCCCAAATGCTCAAGGTGTCGCCCAAGACGATCAAGCGCCGGGGCAAAGGAACACCGTGAACGGAGAGAAAGACCGCCTCCAGCACATTGAAGCTCTCCGCCGGAGCAACGACATTCCGGGGTTGGTCTCCATGCTCGACGAGTCCAGCTGGGCGGTGCGCCGGCAGGTGGTGGCGGCGCTGGCAGGCGCGGGCGACGAGGCGGTGCGCGCCCTCTGCAACGTTCTGTCGGATCGGCGAGAAACGGAGGCGCAGCTTGCGGCCGCGGTGGACGCTCTCTCCGCGAGCACCGCGGACGCAGAGCCGCGGCTGCTCGCGCTGTCACGACACCACTCTGCCGCGGTGGTGGCGGACGCGGCCCAAGCGCTGGGGCGGCGTCGCCGCAGCGCCGCAGTGCCTCGCTTGACGGAACTCTCTCAGCATTCGGACGACAACGTCGCGGTGGCGGCGATTGAAGCGCTGGGCCGGTTGGGTGGGCGGGCCGCCGTGGACGCGCTGGTGGCGGCGACGCGCAGCGGGAGCTTCTTTCGAACTTTCCCGGCGGTGGACGTGCTGGGCCGCAGCGGAGATCCCCGCGCCATCGAGCCGTTGGCGGAGCTGCTGGAGAATGGGCTCTACGCGATGGAAGCCGCCCGCGCGTTGGGGCGCACCGGCGACGTGGCGGCGCTGACCCCGCTGCTCACATTGCTCACCGACGCGCCGTCCGCGCTAACCCGGGTGGCCGCGGTCGCGCTGGCGGATCTCCTTCACCGCTACGAAGAGCGTTACGGCTTGGTCGATCCCGTGGAGTGGGCGCTCCGGACTCAGGCGCCACCCCACGCGGCGCAGCGGCTCACGGACTGCCTGGAGACCAGCGACGACGTCGAGAAGAGCGCCATCACCCGCGTGCTCTCCACCCTGCGCGACGAGCGTGCCGCGCCCGTGCTCACCCAGCTTCTCCAGGACTCCGCGCCGGTCGCCAGAGCCGCGGCGGAAGCGCTGAAGCGAATCAACCGGGACTCCGAGACCGAGCTGATCGCAGCGCTCGACCTAGCGGACAGTCAGCGTCGGGCCATTCTCCTTCCGGTGCTGACCCGCGCCGCGGCCGCCCCCTCGGTGGCGCGCTGCCTCGAGGATGGAGATCCTTCGGTGCGCGTGCTCGCATGCGAGGCGCTGGCCAGGTTGGGAGAGGTGTCGGTCGTGGCGGCGCTGTTCCCACTGCTGGAAGACACCAACCCGCGGGTGACCCAAGCCGCGACTGAAGCGATCCAGGCTTTGGGAGGAGAGCAGGCCAAGGCGCTCTGTCTGCGGTCGGCGAAGTCCGTGAATCCCTCGGTTCGTCGCGCGGCGATCCGCATCCTCGCCTACTTTGGTTGGGCCAGCGGGGTGGACACCTTGCTCGCGGCGATCCGCGACAGCGATGAGCGCGTGCGCGACGCGGCGATCAACGGGCTGCCGTACATCGAGGACCCCCGCGCCGTGCAGGGGTTGCTGGAGACAGCCAAGAGTCCGGACGGCCGCGCGCGCGGCGTGGCGATGCGCGCCTTGGGGCAATGCGGTCGCGATCTTCGAGTGCAGGCCTGTCTGCTCCGTGGTCTGACCGACTCCGACGCGTGGGTCCGTTACTACGCCAGTCAGTCACTGGGTCGCCTGGGCAGCGAAATCGCCGCGGAGCCGATCGCGGCGCTGCTGAGAGACCCCGCGGGTCACGTTCGCGTCGCGGCGGTGGAAGCGCTCTCACACATCCTCGTCCCCCTCGCGGCGGAGCGGTTGATCGAAGCGGCCCGTGACGTAGATCCGGACGTGAGGCGCGCGGCGTTGATCGGCTTGGGGATCTCCCGTCCTCCTGGATCGGAGCGCTTGGTCGTGCAGGCCGCGAAGGAAGGGGACGTGCCCACGCGGCTGGTGGCGCTTTCGGCGCTGCCCAGCTTTGGATCGGAGGTCGCGCTCGCCTCGTTGCTGGCGGCAGCCGTTGACCCTGACGAGAGCATTCGCACCGCGGCGGTGAGCTACTTGGCGGGCTTGAGTGGAGTTGAGGCGACGCTGGGGGTGGTGGGGTTGCTGCGAACCTCCGCCGAGCCTGAGCGGGTCCTGGAAGCGCTGCTCATCCCCATGGACGGCCGGGTGAAAGGCATCCTTCGGGCGCTCGACACAGCAGACGACGAGCTGTCCCTCATGCTCACTTCGACGCTGGCGAAGATGCGCCGGCCGGACGCGACGGGGGGGCTGCTGGAGATTATGAAGCGCTCACCGCCCGCCGCCCGCCGCGCCGCCGCGAGCTCCCTGGCTGCGCTGCGTACGCGTGAAGCGATCAACGCACTCCAGACCGCAGCCCAGAGCGACAGCGATCCGCAGGTTCGCAGCATCTGCGCGCTGTTGCTCGCCCGCTAGCACATGGGTCCTCTGCCGCTTCCACCGCCGGTTTTTGCCATTCTCAGCGGCCTGGTCGAGGAGCGTGCGGGGCTGCACTACGGCCCGGCCGACCTGGCGCTCTTCAATGAAAAAGTCTCCAGCCGCGCCTTGGATCGCGGGTTCGAGTCGCTGCTCGACTACTACTACTTCCTTCGTTACGACCCCGCGGGCGAAGCCGAGCTGCTGTCTTTGCTTGAGCACCTGGTGGTGCACGAGACGTATTTTTTCCGCGAGTTGGAGCAGCTTCGGTATGCCGCAGATCACGTCGCGCGGAAGGTGACCGCGGGAGAACGCCCTCGCGTCTGGTGCGCCGCCGCGTCCACAGGTGAAGAGCCGCTGACCTTCGCCATGCTCCTGAGCGAGCGGGGCGTGCTCTCAAAGGTGGAGCTGATCGCCAGCGACCTCTCGGACCGGGCGTTGGCGATCGCCCAGCGCGGAAAGTATTCGGAGCGCGCGATTCGCAGCCCTCAGTCCTCCGCGCTGAGGTCGCGTTTCCTCACCCACGTCCCGGGCGGAGGGTGGACGATCGCTCCGGAGTTGCTGCGGTCCATCCAATGGCGGCGGGAGAACCTCCTCGCGCCGGATCCATCGATCGCCGGATGCGACGTCATTCTCTGCAGGAACGTCCTCATCTATTTCCGCGATCAGCAGGTGCGGAGCGTGGTGTCGACGTTGGCGGAGCGGCTCGCGCCGGAGGGGCTGCTCTTCGTCGGCGTGTCGGAGTCGCTGCTGCGGTTCACTGAAGCGCTGGTCTGCGAAGAGCATGCCGGTGCGTTCTTCTATCGAAAGGCTGTTCGCCCATGAGCGCGCCGATCCGGGTGCTGGTGGTGGACGATTCGGCCTTCGCGTGGAAGGTGCTTCGCGAGCTCTTGAGCGAAGCACCGGATCTCGAGGTCGTGGGGTTTGCGCGAGATGGCGTGGATGCGCTGGAGCGGATCGCGGAGCTGAAGCCGGAGGTGATCACCTTGGATCTGGTGATGCCGCAGCTGGACGGTCTGGGGGTGCTCGAGGCGCTGAAAGGGCAGTCCGGACCGCGCGCGGTCATCGTCAGCATGTCCGGGGTAGGGACCGAGCTGGGCGCGGCGGCGTTGTTGTTGGGCGCCGTGGATTTGGTTCACAAACCGAGCGCGCTGGCGACGAGCCGGCTCTACGAGATGCGTGACGAGCTGCTCGCGAAGGTCCGCGCCGCGGCCGTGGCGAGGAAACCTGTCCCGCTTCCGCGGAAAGCTGTGCCGTTGAGCTTCACCGCCGTCGCGACGCCTCCCGGGGTAGTGGTGGTCGGCGCTTCGACCGGAGGACCCTCAGCCATCGCGCTGCTGCTCTCTGAATTGCCGGAGAGCCTGCCTTGGCCGCTGGTCGTCGCGGTCCACCTGCCCACCGGGTACACCGATGCGCTCGCGGCGCGACTCAATGACAACAGCGCGCTCGAGGTGCTGGAAGCGCAAGACGGGACCGAGCTGAAGCCGGGCCGCGCGGTCTTGGCGCAAGGCGGCCGCAACCTCGAACTGTCAGGCTCCGCGCTGCACAGCCGCGTCACGCTCAACGATCGCGTCAGCCCGCATCACCCGTCGGTGGATCAGCTCTTCGAGAGTGCGGCGCGCGTCTACGGGCGGAACGTGCTGGGCGTGGTGCTCACAGGTATGGGGAATGATGGCCTGCAAGGCGCCAAGGCGATCAAGGCCGCCGGCGGCAGGATCCTGGCTCAAAGGGAAGCGTCCTCCGTGGTCTACGGCATGCCGCGGGTCATTCACGAGAACGGCTTGGCAGACGGGGGCGCCGAGTTGGCGCAGATGGCAGCGACGCTGCTTCGCTTCATGCCCACGGCCTGAGGGCCGCTGCGGCCCTAGCTGGCGGCAGATTCCAGCTCGCAGTGCGGACGCACCGCAGTGTCCAGTTGATGCAGGGTGAACGGCTTTACCAACAGCGCTTCGATGCGGAGCTTACGGGCTACCTCGAGCACGTCGTGGTTGGCGGACATCAGGACCACCGGAACGTGCTGGTTCTGACTTGCGCGCAGGCGGCGCAGAAACTCGCGGCCGTCCATCACCGGCATCAGCAGGTCGAGCAGGATCAAACAGGGGCTGGTCTGCTCCAGCTTCTCCAGCGCATCTGCTCCATGCTCGGCGGCCACGACCGAGTACCCCAACGCGTCGAGGCTGTTCGCCAGGGCGTCGCGCATATCTGGATCGTCATCAATGAGAAGAACGGGTCCTCGACCAGTCACGGGTTCACAATTGCCACGACTTCGCTACTTGGCCAGTGCCCCGAGCACGATTAGCAGCGAATTTGACGATGTGTGTGAGTGCCCCTTCACTGGAGTGTCAGACGGCGCCGTAAAATGCCCGGCGCGAATGGCTAGCTCGAAGAAGACCTTGCGGGTGCTCCCGGACGGGGACCGCGTCGAAGAAGAACTGGTGGAGACGGCGGCCGAAGGCGCTGGCTTCGTGGACGCTTCGTGCTTCATGACCTTCTCTCAGCTCGTTGCCCGCTGCGAAGGCGCCCGCGTGCTGGAACGGCGACCCGTGTCGCCACTCACCGCCCGGGTGGTGCTCTGGTCCGCCGCGCGAAAGCTCGGAGTGGGGCCTTTTGGTCTGTATGTTCATGAACCGGCATTTGCCCGGACCGCGTTGGCGCTGATCGTCGACCTCAAAGCCGGCGCGGTGTCACCCCAGGAGTTCGCCGAGGCGATCAAGGAGACCTCCCCCTCGCGGATCGACCGGGGCAGGTACCTCTCTCGCCTCTACGCCGCGTACGAAGAGACGATGGCTGGCCTGCGGCTGGCGGATCGGGAAGACGAGCTGCGGGGGGCTGTCGAGTCGCTGCGCACCCGCGGGTTGCCCCCGGCCTTGGGCCGCTTCGGCACGATCGAGATCTCGGACCTCTATGACTTCACGCCCTTGCGGTTGCAGTGGGTGACTGCGCTCGCGGAGGCCTGCGAGAAGGCGGAGGTCCTGCTCCGTCTCAAGGTGCCAGGCGCGGGCAACCCTCACGTCGATGCCGCAGTCGATCCCGTGCTTGCGCAGCTGGAGAAGCGAGGCCAGACCTTGCGCTGCTTCGAGCTGGAGAAGCTCGATGCGGTGGAACGAGGTAGACCCTTGGCGAGAGTGGGCCACGCCCTCTTCGTGCCTGACTCTCAAGCAGTCGACAGTGAAGGTGCGCTCTCGCTGTGGAGCGCCGGGACGGCGCGCGAAGAGATCCGACGGATCGCTCGGCAGGTGCGCGCGCTGGTCGACCAAGGGGTGGCCCCAGAGGAGGTCGCGATCGCGTATCGCGACTTGGGCGAAGAGGCGGAGTGGCTGACTGAAGCACTCGAAGAGGTCGGAGTCCCCGCGCGCCTTCGTCGAGGTGCGCCACTCACCTCGACGGCTGCCGGACGGGTTGCACTGGAGTTGCCGCTCTTGGTGGACGATGGCTACCCCGCGGAGGCGGTTGCGCGGTGGCTGTCCAGCCGCTACGTCCCGGAGCTCTCCCGGGGGGCGCCGGACTCGCCCGGGAGCTGGCTCAAGCTGGCCTCCGTCCGCGACAACCGGCTGGGCGCGCAAGGACAGAAGGGCGCGTATGAAGTTCGGCTGGGTGCGCTCGCTGGAAGGTTGGCTCGACGCAGCGCCAGCGCCCCCGCGGCGACAGTGCGTGGCGTCCTCAAGCGCGTGCTTCGTCTTATCGAGCTCGGTGACACTCTGAGCCCAGAGGCGCGCGCCTTCGAGCTGCTCGACCGCTGGTGGAAGTGTCTCCAAGCGCTGGAGCTGCCCAAGGCGGTGCGTCAGAACGAGCAGCAGCTCTCGCTGGCGTTGGGCGAGCGTGACCGTGACTCCGAGGCCACTCCTTTTGGACGGGCGATTCTTCGCGCGCTCGCTCGAGACCAAGCCGCGTCCGAAGCGTTGCTGTCGATGCTCACCGAGTTGGATGCCGCGCTCAAACTGTCGGGCGCTGGCGCGCAGCGGATGCAACGCCGGACCTTTCACCGCTGGCTGATGGATGCCGCCGCGGACTTCAACCTGTCACCCAAGGGCACTCGCGGTGGCGCGGTGCGCGTGCTCGACGTGCGCGAGCTGGTGGGACGCAGATTCCAACACGTCTTCGTCGGCGGCCTGGTCGACGGGCGTTTCCCCGGCCGGGATCGCGGTCAGCCGCTCTTTCCGGACGAGGACCGCGCCGCGATCAACCGCACACTGAAGCGCGACGTCTTTCGGCTCCTCAATGGCGAGCTCGACGGCCGCTTGCCATGGCGTCTCGCCGAAGATCGCCTCCTGCTTCACGCCGCGCTCACCGCGTCGGAGGGGACGGTCTCACTCTCCTATTCGCGAGGAGGCGCACGCGGGGAAGCGCAGGTGCCTTCGCCCTTTTTAGAGGAGCTCACCAGGCGGACCGGGAACAGGCTTTCCACTTTTAGACTTCGGCCCATTCCGGAGCTGGACGAGGTCGACACTGAAGGTCAGCTGCGAGAGCGCACCGCGCTCGAAGCGCTGGGCCGGACGGAGCTTCGGCTCTCCGCGGTCGACGACGCGCGGGAGGCGTTGGCGTCGCGTTTTGAAGAGGAGCCGTGGTTCCGGGCGGCGCGCGAGAAGGTGAGGGTGGAGGAAGAGCGCCTGCGCTTTTTCTCGATGCCGGATCTTCCGCCGGGCCCTTTCACCGGCGCCATTGCCGGGCCGGCGCTCGCACCTCAGTTGGAGCGGATCTTTCAGTTCGGCGCGTCGAAGCCCCTCTCGGCGTCCACCCTCTCGCGCTTTGGCAACTGCGGGTATCAGGGCTTCCTCTCGTATGCGCTGCGACTGGAGGAACCACAAGAACCAGGGGAGGAACTCGACAACCGCGGCAATGGAAGCTACTGGCACGCGGTGATGGAGGAGCTGATCCCGCGTCTGCGCGAAGCGGGGGCACTCGGGAAATCCGCCGAAGAAATTCCGGATGGGCTCCTCAACGAAGCGCTGGAGCAGGCCTCGCGCACCGCGGAGCAGAGCTGGCACGTGGGGCACCCAGCGCTGTGGCGACTGAGTCGCGACCGCGCGCGACGGATGGCGCGCAAAGTCTTCGACGCATCGCCTCGCGGATTGCCCTTCGCGCAACACCAACCGGAAGCGATGGAGCTGCACTTCGGACGCGAAGGGGCACCCGAGGCCTGGCGCGAGGTGGCGCTTCCTCCCGCGCACGAGCACGAGGCGCCCATCTACTTGGCAGGAACCATTGACCGGTTGGATCGCCACGGGTCAAGCGTCGGCGTCGTGGACTATAAGTCAGGTTCGCTCGGGAGCGCGGGGAAGCTCATGGAGGAGCTGTTGGAGACCGAGTTCCAGCTCCCGTTCTA
>JBQTKE010000730.1:0-10981 GCA_052386435.1 Myxococcaceae bacterium | reverse complement strand
ATCCAGCGCGGGACCGTTCTGACGAAGCCCGCACCAGAGCATCCAGTCCCACTGGTCGCGCTCCACGTCCAGCTGTTCGAGCAGCGCGGCGTGGGCGACCTCTTGATGATCCGGGTGGCAAACCATGCCGCGAATTTCCGTGATGTTTGGATCCGCGCCGAAGAATTGAAGACAACGCGCCCGGAACGGACCGACGCCTGGCCACTGCGTGAGCATCAGCGGAGCGATCGCGACCAAGCGATTGTTTTCATCCCGGAAAGCGCGGATCCAGAGTTTGTCTTTCACTGACGCTCGCGACTCAGCGAACGTCCGCCACCAGTGTTCCGCCCAGGTAAACGTCTGGAAAGGGAGAGGGGAGGGAGTTTGAGAAGTCAGCCGGCGCCAATCCGTTTCAAGCTCTTGCAACTGCGCTGGTGTTTCAATTTTCGCGACGCGGAGCTTGCTCATCGAAGAACCCACTCGGTTTGGAGGCGGTCATCTACAGATCCAACCCACGAACTTCCAATGCCGACGCCGCGATGTCGCGTCGCGGGCTCTACCGATTCCAGAGGCGAACCCGCCGAACGCACGCGAAACCGAAACCGGCTCTCACACCGTCTTCTGATGCAACGACACCGGCGAATGCTTCTTCCGGAACCTCATATTCAGCAACTCCACCACCAACGAGAACGCCATCGCCGTGTAGATGTAGCCCTTGCTGACGTGTTGCCCCATTCCCTCGGCGGTCAGCATCACGCCGATCAGCAGCAAGAAGCTGAGGGCCAGGATCTTCATGCTGGGGTGGTTGTTGACGAAGTCGCCGACCTTCCCCGCGAAGATCAGCATCACAATTACCGCGATCACCATCGCCATGATCATGATCGGCAGATGCTTCGCCATGCCCACCGCGGTGATCACGCTGTCGAGTGAAAACACGATGTCGAGAATGACGATCTGCACGACCGTGGCGGCAAACGACGCGCCGTGTGTTCCGGTGGCCTTCGCCTCGTGGTGGGCCTCAACCTCCAGCTTTTCGTAGATCTCGTGTGTGGATTTTCCGATCAGGAACCCCCCGCCGCCCAACAGGATCAAGTCGCGACCGGAGAGCGGATGGTCCAGCACCGTGAAGAAGGGATCCGTCAGCCTCATCACCCACTGAATGCACAGCAGCAGCGCGAGGCGCGTGAACAGCGCCAGACCAATACCCAGCTGCCGTCCCGCCTTCTGCTTCGCCTTCGGCAACTTCCCCGCGAGAATGGAGACAAAAACGATGTTGTCGATGCCGAGCACAATCTCCATGGCCGTCAGCGTGAGCAGACTGACCAGAGACTCCGGCGTGAGCAGTCCTTCGATCATGGCGGACGGTATACGTCGGCGGGTGCGATCCCTTGCGGACTTTCGTGCCTACACGTAGCGCGTTGGACGTTCCTTCATTCGCGTGGACCCCACCCGGTCACACCAGTCGTCAAACCGGTCCCGGGGAACACCTTTCCACTCGAGGTCCGCCAGTGACTCTTTTATCGGCGCGTCCGTCACCAGCGTCGCCAGCTTCCGGTAGAGCAGGACATCCTCACGCCGCTCCTTCAGGCAGGCCTGTAGCTTGTCCGCGCCTCGAACCGCGACATCCCAATTCCGCTCGGGGATCTGCTCCAGATGCCCGTATCGCGCGAGCAGCACCGCCGCCGTTTTCTCGCCAATGCCGGGGAGCCCAGGAATCCCGTCGGCGCTGTCGCCCACCAGCGCCAACAGATCCGGAATCAGGGCAGGCTTCACTCCAAATTTCTCCACCACCGCCGCCTCGTCGTAGACCTTCTCGCGGTGACGATCGACCGTCACCACGTGGTCGCCGCGCACGCACTGGGCCAGGTCCTTGTCCGGGGAGAGAATCCGCACTTGCGCCACGTCCGGCGCATAGCGCGCAGCGCCCGTGGCCAGTCCGTCGTCCGCTTCGTGGTCCACCATCCGCCAAACGGTGATCCCCAGCGCCGCCACAGCGTCTTCCGCGTCCTCGAACTGCGACAGCAGCGCTTCGGCGACGCCTTCCTCCGTTTTGTAGCCGTCGAACAGATCGTTCCGGAACGAGCGGATCGGGTTGTCGAACGCGGCCGCGACGTGGGTGACCTTCTCGTCTGTCGACTGGAGCAGCGACAGCAGAGAGCTGGCCAGCCCCACCGTCGCCTTCAGATCTCTGCCGTCAGGCGCGCGGTGACTGGGGCGCTTGGAGAAGTAAGCGCGGAACAGCTCGTAGGTGCCATCAATCAGGTGGACTCGCACCACCCGCACACTACCGCTTGCGCGAAGGGCGCCAACCCTCGTATCAGGGCGCGCATGTCGTCCCCCCTGATTGTCGGCATCGCCGGCGGCACCGCGTCTGGAAAAACCACTGTGACGCGCAAGGTGAAGGAGTCGCTCGCGGGCTGTCGCGTCGCCTTCATTGACCAAGATTCCTATTACAAGGACCTTACCGACCTTCCGCTGGAGACGCGTCGCGAGGTCAACTTCGATCACCCGGACGCCTTTGACACGGAGCTGCTGGTGCGTCACCTCAGTGAGCTCAAGCGCGGCAGGCCCGTGCAGAAGCCGGTCTACAACTTCAAGAGCTCCACCCGAGAGAAGCGCTCCACGCCCGTCGAGCCCGGCGACCTGGTGCTGATCGAGGGGATTCTTGTACTCCATATCCAGGCCATCCGCGAACTGCTGGACGTGCGCATCTTCGTGGATGCGGAAGACGACGTGCGGATCATCCGCCGCCTCACCCGTGACATCAAAGAGCGAGGCCGCGACTTCGACCACGTGGTGACCCAGTACTTCCGCCACGTCCGGCCCATGCACATGGGCTTTGTGGAGCCCTCAAAGCGCTACGCGGACATCATCGTCCCGCACGGTGGCAACAACGACATCGCCATCGACATGCTGGTGGGCGCGCTCAAGGCCCGGCTGCCCAACGACTGAGGGGCGGTCCGAAGGCGACAGGGCCTGGCCTGACCCTGGCGCAAGGGGGCGAATTCCCATATCACTGCCTGACTCATAAAGCGTCGCAAGGAGCCCATAGCCACCCATGAAGCGCTACATCGGCCCAATCCTCATCGTCCTCACCGTCGCGTTCGCTGTGATCGCCACGTACCGCAGCTTCAAAGAGAAGACCGTCCAGGCGGATCGGCAGGTTGACGCTGCCCGCATCAAGAGTGATTACCTGGAGCGCGTGGGATGGATCCGCTCCAACCCCGACGAGAAGTCTTACAAGGACGAGGTTTCGACCTTCTTCCGTTGGTACTTCAAGGAGGTCAACGACCACCTGAACCGCTTCCACGGGAACAAAGAGTTCGACGACTACCTCGCAGAGCTGGACAAGCGCGCGGGGAAGGGCGGCAAGGGCGATCCGCAGGCGGCCGAGAAGAAGGCTCAGTACGAGTACACCAAGAAGCTCTTCGACGAATTCCAGAAGGGCAGCTACGAGCCGACCTGGTCCGCGTCCGACAAAGGTATGCGCTTGGACGTGCGCTCTGCGAAGGTGGAGATGATCGCCGGCAAGCCGCAGATCCGCTTCATGCTCCTCCTCTGGGGTGCGCAGCGTGAGCTTCGGGACGACGGCAAGCTCAAGAAGATGGCCACCAGCTCGTCGTGGGGCGTGAACTTCAAGCTCTGGGATGAGAAGGGCAAGCTCTTCGGTGAGATGAACGCGTCCGGCGATCCGTCGTCCAAGGTCGACTACCCGGAGCGGTACATCGAGCAATTCCCGCCGCAGATGGTGCTCGGTCACTACGATCTCGATCTCGTGCCCGCGGAGGTGGCGAAGATGGAGATCGCGTTCAACATCGTTTCGCGCGCGCCGTCCGGTGGTGAGGCCAACGCCAGCTACACCTGGAAGCTTGATACGCCTCCCGAATGGCGGCTGAAGGCCGGCGAGAAGTGGGAAGGCGCGCAGGAGTCGGTTCGTCCCGAAGACGAGATCGATCCGAGCAAGCGTCAGGCGAACAAATAGTCAGCCGATCACGGCGAGGTGGGACGCCAGCTTGTACGCCTTGAGCGTCCCGCAGTCGTCGAGCAGGAAGAGGTTGAGGCGCGCGTCGACCCGCAGGTCGCAGAGCCCAACTCCCGCGCGAACTTCCGCCAGAACCTGTCCACCGCGCGGATCCACGGCGCGAACCACTTCGCCCGGCAGCACGATGACCCCCCGGGCCAGTGAGGGAGACACCGGAACCGCCGTCTCCGCGCTCGACGCGCCCAGCCGCCACTCCACGGTGCCATCGAGCGAGAACAACGTCGCCGCGCCGGTCGGCCCGGTGACCAGCACCTGTCTACCGACCGCGAGCAAAGCGTAAGGCCCGCGTCCCAAATGGAGTGGCCGTTCCCACAGCAACGCACCTTGCGCGCTCAGGCAGACCAGCTGCCCCGCTTCGTCGCGTTCGCCCGCCATCAGGACCTTGCTGCCCAGCAGCAGCGGCCGTGAGACCAGCGACAGCGTCGTCTCGTGCGTCCACAGGATGTTGCCAGAGTGCGCGTCCGCCACGAAGACGGCCACGCGATCGCCGCGCCCCAGGAGCGCGACAAGCTTCTCTCCCCACGGCACGGTCGACGTCGCGAACGGCAACGCCGCGTGCATGCGGTAGCGGAGCTGGCCGTCGGCGAGATCGAGTCCGTAGAGGTAGCCCGAGTCGGTGGTGATCAGCGCTCGATGTCCCTGCACCGACAAGTGGCAGCGCTGCGTGCGCGGCGGGGCGATGCGCCAGATCTCGCGGCCGGTCAGTTCGGAAAAAGCGATCACCGTTCTGTTTTCGGAGAGCGTGATCAGCAGCCCGTCCTTCCGCTCCAGCTCCGGGCCCAAGGTCAGGCCGTCGTGATCGCGCAGCCAACGCGCATTCTCTTCTCCACCCACGAACCCCAGCGTTCGATCCGCGCTTGCGGTGACCACCCGGCCATCCGCGGACGCGGCGACGCCGTGGGTGGCGACGCGCCGGTAGAGCAGCTCGCCGCCCGCGGAGAAGGCACACGCCATCTGCGGCGACGAGAAGATCGGTCCGCGCGGAGAGAGTTTGAGCCTCCCGACTTCTTCTCCACCCAGACGCTGTTTCTCCCAGAGTTTGTCGAAGCGAAGCCGTCGCAGGCGCCCGGGAATTTTCAGCGGCCGAGACGCCGCGCGGGTGCGCTTGGGTTTCGCGCGCGCGGGGCGTTGATCCTTGGGTGGCTCCACCGCGGCACGCAGGTGCGCCAGTCCCTCTTTGCAGCGCTCCGCCAGCTCGGTGAGGTACGGGTTTCGCGCCTGGGCTTTGTTCCGAGCCACCGCGGCCACGACCAGCGAGATCCCCAGCTCCAACATCGCCTGTGCAAGCAGTGAAGGCTGAACGTTGTGGTGGGTGGAGCCCACGCCGACCTTCTGGTGCGCGAGGTCCACTTCGAAAGTGGGACCCAAACCCGCGGGCTCGAAACTAAGGAGACGTTCTTTCGCTTCGATCGCCCGTGAGAGATCCACCGCCTGACGCGAAAGCTCCAGCGCCAACAGGAACGGAGGTCCCGAGCCGGTCCAAACGGGAGCGTCACCCATCAACCGCAGACTGACCGTGCCCTGGAAGAGCAGCGACGACAGGGCGGCGCTCTGATCTTTAGCGAGCGAGAGCAGCAGGTCGTCTGGATCATCCAGGGTGAAGCCAAACGAGACGGGGTGCGTCGGCGCGGCGCGGTAGCTGTAGCCGGTGCGCAAAGAACGCGCGGCTGGCGCCTTCTTCGGTCCGCGCTCCAGAGCGGTCAGCTGCTTCAACATCTTCCGATGCTTCTGCGTCTTCGCGAGTGATGGGGCCGCGTCGCCCACATCGTCCGCGAGCACGCGTGCACAACGGCAGGCCGCGGTGACCAGCTCCTCCAATTCAACGTGCACGGGTGGACGAACGCGGCGCGATGGACGGCCCAGGCTGACCACCTGAACCTCCACGTCGGTGCCCTTGCGGTGCAGCAACAGCTCCAGGTGTGCCTCCGCCAGCGACACCTGCGCGAAGAACTTTCCGTCCAAGGAGAGCGCGCTCAGTGCTTCAATGAGCTCCGGTACGACTTTGGCGAGCGGTTCTTCGCTCGCACCTGGCAGGAGGTTGACGCCGTCCAGGTCCAGGCCAAACGCATCCACCGGCGACGAGGCGCGCTCTCGTTTCCAGCTCTGGCCTACCCTGAAGCGGATCATGAATCCCTTCGTTGACAACCCGATTCGGCGCCCACTACCATCCGCGCCGTGTTTCAAGCCCATGATAACAAATTGAAATTACTGGGAAATTGAATGACTTTCTATGAGGCCGCGTTGCGCATTTTGGAGAGCGCGGGGCGCCCGCTGCACTTTCAAGAGATCACCGAAAAATCCATTGCCGAGAATCTTCTGTCGCACGTCGGAAAGACGCCAGAGCAAACCATGCTCTCGCGTTTGGCGGCGATGGCACGGCGCACCCGGGATCGCCGGGTGGTGGTGACGGCGAAAGACACCTTCGCGCTCGCAGATTGGGCGCTTCCTGAAGATCCGGAGGCGCTGGCGCAGACCGGAATTCCAGAGCCCAACCCGGAGGAGGATCTCCCACCTTATCGACCCGTCGAGCGTCACCCTGAGCCGCATTCGGACAATGTCCGCGCGTTGGGGCGGGGCTCGGAGCGCAAACGGCGCCACGACCGGGACGACGAGCGTGGCCGCAGGAAGCGTTTCTCGCCCGTTCCAGAAGTGGTGTTCGAGATTCTCAGCGAGCTGTCGGAGGGGCTCCAGCCGGAAGAGCTGCTGGAGAGCGCGCGCGGAAAGGAGCTGGTCAGCGCGGAGCTGTCCGTCGAGGTGCTGTTGGTTTCGCTGCTGGAGGACAATCAGCGCCGAATCGACGCCGGTCGTCGTCCTCAGTTCCTGTTCTCCAAGACGAGTGGGCTGTGCACGCTGGAGCGCTCTTCGGACTTGGCGCCGCAGGATCTTCAAGCTGCGTTCGCCGCGGCGTTGGGTGTTCCGTTCGAGAACGGTCGGCCCGTCTTCCCGCGGGCGGCAAGTGCCGTCGAGGGACCGGACGATGCGCTGTTCGCCGCCGCCAAGACCGCGGTCAAGGAGGCCCGCCGTGCGTCGGCGCGCGCGCTGCGCAAGCGCCTGTCGGAGTGCGACAACGGTGCGTTCGAGAAGTCGGTCGTGCGGATGCTGCAGGGGCTGGGCTTCCGTGAGCTCAAGGTCGCCAAACGATCCAAAGAAGGACCGCTGCTCACCGCGAGGAAGAAAGAAGGCAGCGTCGAGCTCCGCTACGCGATTCGGCTGCTGAAGGGGAACGCGCCGGTGGACCGCCGTGCGGTGCAGGATCTCCGCAAGGACCTGGGACATTACGCGGCGCAGGTGGGCTTGATGGTGAGCGCCGGCGATGTGCGAGGCGACGCGCGGACCGAGGCGCAGTCGTCCGGTCCGCTGGCGATGCTCTGGTGCGGAGATGCGCTGGGCGAGAAATTCCTGGAGGCGCAGGCCGGTGTGCGCGTCGTCTCGTTGGAGCTGTTCGTGATCGACGAACGCTTCTTCGAGTTGGCGCGCGTGGACGGTGAGGAGTCCGCGCGCCGCAGGGAAGAGCGCCGTCATGAACGCCGCGAAGAGGAGCAGCGCGACGAACAGCAGCGGGGTTCGCCTGCACCGGAAGCGGTTGAATCGGTCGAAGGCGCCGCGGACGTCGCGGTCGTGGAGGCGGCGGACGAAGGTGATGCCGAGGGTGATGCAGAGGATGACGACGCGTCGGATGCCGCGGGTGGTGCGGCTCCTGGCAACGTCGAGAACGGTCAAGCGGTGCAGCCCGGACAGCCCGGAGAGCGCAAGCGGCGCCGCCGCCGTCGTCGTGGGCGCCGCGGTCGTGGAAGCCGTCCCGAGAGTGCGTCGGGAGTGCCGGGTACGCCAGCGGGTGGGGCAGGAGCTGGAGAGGCTGGAGCGGCGGCCGCGGAAAGCGGTGCGCCTTTTGGCGAGTCGGGCGCTCCAAGAGAGTCCGCTCCGGTCGCGCCACCCCACGAGGCGTCAGACCCGCCACGGCCGCCACCTTCCGAAGGAGGAGAGTCGGCTTGAGAGACTTAGCAACCGCGGACGCCACGCTGTTCAAGGGTGACGGGCTGGCGTGCGTGCCAGACGTCAGAACCACAGTCGCGTGAGGATCGAAGCGCGCTAAGCTTCGACACCTTGAGGCCTTCTCATCGCCGGATCGCCGCGGTTCTGGTCCTGGTCGCGCTGGGGCTCGGATGCTCGCGCAAGCCTGGGCCGCACTACGTGGATCGGATCGAGGTCTCCGGCGCGACCATCGCCGACAACGCGGTGCTCGGTCTCTCCGCCGACGACATTCAGAAGCAGCTCTTAGCGAAGCTGCAGGCCAACGGCCACTTCAAGCAGGTCACCGCGGAGGAGAAGGTCCCGCGCGAGGTTGCTCCGATTCGCGGGCAGCTGGAGCTCGCCTTCACGCGCGAGGCCCAGAAGGAAGGTCGCGAGGGCACCTACGCCGAAGTCGGTGCCTCGCTCGCGTTGCGCCGACGGGATGCTCAGGGCACGTCTCGTTTCGAGCTGGTCGGACTGGGCGAGGTGAAGCTGGAGAAGGAGACGCTCGAAGAGCGTCAGCGCTCGGTGCGCAAGGCGCTGGACTTGGCGCTCGACCAGATTGTCATCGCCACCCAGCTTCAGATGGATGCAGTGGAGAAGAAGGACGACGAGCTCATCAAGGATCTCTCCAGCCCCGACGCGCGGGTGAAGGAGTTCGCGGTGCGAGTGCTGGCGGATCGCCGCAACCCGGCAGTCACCCACGCGTTGTTGGACCGGCTCAAGTCGGACGACGTGGACGACGTGCGCCGGGCGATTGGTGGGCTGATCGAGCTCCGCGAACCTAAGGCGGTTCCGCTGCTGATTGATCTCACTCGAGGCAAAGAGCCGGCGTTCATGCGCGAGGTGGTCTACGCGCTGGGTGCCATCGGCGGTGAGGAGGCGGAGGCGTATCTCTACACTGTCGCGGAAGGGCACGATCAACCCGCCATCCGCGAAGCGGCGACGCAGGCGTTGGAAGAGTTGAAGACGCGGGCCAAATCCAAGAGGCGGGAGGCGAAATGAAAGTGCGCAGCGTGGTGATGGGTGTCGCGGTGGTCTTCCTCTCGGGATGCTCCCACACGCGCATGAAGCCCTCTGGCCCCGCCGAGGACGTGGCGCGGTACTACCCACTCGCGCTGGGCAACCGCTGGACCTACGACGGGGAGCTCTTGGGCGAGAAGCGGCAGCAGACGGTGGAGATCGTGGGGCGGGAGAAGGGCTTCTTCCGCGACAGCCAAGGCGGTGAGCTGATCGTGGACAGCTTCGGCCTGCGCGATAAGAAACGGTACCTGCTGCGTGAGCCGCTGGAGGCCGGGAAGGAATGGACAAACGTTGTCTCCGTCTCGTCGGTTGAGCACTACCGCGTGCTCGACGCGGGCGTGTCCTGTGAGGTCCCCGCCGGCAAGTTCGAAGGGTGCCTGCGCGTGGAAGGGCGCAACCGCGTCGATGCGAAGACCACGTTGGTGAATGAGTTCACGTTCGCTCCGAACGTGGGGATCGTGCAGATCTCGGTGTCCGCGGAGACGGGCGGCCGGCGCATCCCGCAGGCGCAGTTGAAGCTGCGCGACTTCAAGTTGGCGCGCGCCGAATAGGACCGGGGAGAGACTCCTTTTTCGCGCGTTTGGCCGCGTCACCACTTTGAAAAAGTAGCCTGTCCCCATTTTGTGCGCTCAAGTACACCGGATGCAAGAGATCGGCATCGCGCTCCTGGGCCTGGGGAACGTCGGCCTCGGCACCTTCCGGATTCTGACGGGACACAGTCAGGACATCGCACGTCGACTGGGCGCGCAGGTGAAGGTCCGCCACATCTTGGTGCGCGACGCGAAGCGACAGCGCTCGAAGGAAGCGGCGCCGCTCATCACCACCGACTTCAAGAAGGTCCTCGAGGACGACAACGTGAAGATCGTGGTCGAGCTCTTGGGCGGTTTAGCGCCCAAAGAGCTGCTGCTTCAGGCAATCGAGCGCGGCAAGCACATCGTTACCGCCAACAAGGCGCTGCTCGCGGCCTCCGGCGAAGAGCTCTTCGGACGCGCGTTGGCCCGTGGCGTAGACCTCCATTTCGAGGCCGCGGTCTGCGGCGGTATTCCGGTCATTCGCACGATTCGCGAGGCGTTGGCGTCGGACCGAATGGAAAGCATCCACGGGATCGTCAACGGCACCACCAACTTTATCCTCTCGGCGATGGCGGAGGAGGGGGCGACGTACGACGCCGCGCTCAAGCGCGCCCAGGAGCTGGGCTTCGCCGAAGCGGATCCCTCCAGTGACGTGGAGGGACACGACGCCGCACAGAAGCTGTGCCTGCTCACGTCGCTCGCGTTCATGGCGCGGGTACGCACCGAGCAGATCTCCACGGAAGGCATCACCAACTTGCGGCCGGTGGACTTCGCGCTCGCGCAGGAGTTCGGCTACGCGCTCAAGTTGCTCGCGATCGCGCGGCGCACTGGCGAAGGTCAGCTCGAGGCGCGCGTGGCACCCGCGTTCGTTCCGGATCGCAGTCCGCTCGCTGAAGTCCGCGGCGCCTTCAATGCGGTGATGTTGCAAAGCGCGGCGCTCGGCCCTTCGTTGCTCTACGGACAAGGCGCGGGCGCGCTGCCCACCGGCTCCGCAGTGGTGTCGGACGTGGTGGACATTTGTCGTAACCTGCTCGCGGGAGTGAGCGGGCGTCTGCCTATGCTCTGCGCGCCGAATCTGCAGGACGTGACGATCCGTCCAACGGCCCACCGCGAGGGGAAGTACTACCTGCGTTTTTCGGTCAACGACGAGCCCGGCGTGCTCGGAAAAATCGCGTCGTTTCTGGGCGAGAAAGGGGTGAGCTTGGCGTCGGTGCTGCAGCGCCAACCTCCCGACGTTGAAGGGAAAGCGGACGCGACCATCGTGATTTTCACGCACAGCGCGCGCGAGTCCGACTTGAACGCCGCGGTGCAGTGGATCGATCAACTGAAGTCGACGCGCGCACGCACCCAAGTG
>JBQTKE010000729.1:0-9385 GCA_052386435.1 Myxococcaceae bacterium | reverse complement strand
GTCTGTACGGAGCAGGTCCTTTTCCGGTTACAGCGGCGTTTCCAAAGGGCAGGCATTCAGATGTAGGCAGTGATGGAGGACACCCGCAAGAAGGCCGGCAAGTTGGAGGGTTATGTCCAGGCCGCGGTCTGGGGCGGCTCGCGGTCTGGGGCGGCTATTGATACAAGCGGGACCTCGCGTGCCGGACTTGCAGGTTTGCAGCGCGATGCTTCAACCGCGCAGTCCGGCACCTCCGTTCGACTTCAGTCCGTCAATGAATGGTCGGACGTCCCGCGTCGGTGGAGCCGCCCCCGCTGCCCGCATCCGGGTAGACCGGATGTCCCGCGTCGCTGGGGCCGCCCCAGCTGCCCCCATCCGGACGGACGGGGAACCCCGCGTCCGTGCTGCCCGGATTGCCGCAGTAAGCATCCTCTTGGCAGTAGTCGAACATCTCGCCTTCGCACGGTGGGCAGGTACTTCCGGGGGCGCAGGCAGGGCAGACTGTGGGAATGTAGAGAGCCTGGCAGCCTGAAGCCTTGTTGCAGCTGCGCTCGTCCAGCGCGATGCAGTGGGACGTCTTCGGTACGCACGCGTAAACGGGGCTGCACACCGGACAGCTCGGGTCATTGGGGGCGCAGGGAGGCAACGCACATGGCTCCATCCTGGGCTGGCAATAGGGGGACGCTGAACACGCCGCGTAGTCCAGGCCGGCGCAGCTGATCGTCAGTTTCTCCCGCTCCCGTTCGAGTCGCTCCGTCTCTTCGAGCGAAGGGGACACGCATCCAAACACCACGGCCGTGGCGGCGAGCGCCGCCCACTGAATTGCTTTCAATGCACTGCTCCTGAAAAGGGGTTGGCGCGCGCTTGAGCAGCACGCGTGCCAGAGCCCGAAAAGCCGTAAGCGGGCGAAAATGCGCCCGCTGGAATCGCGCTCGACGTTGCGGGCGCCTCGGAAAACTGGGGGCATGGCCAGTTTCTTGAGAGGTGACCTTGGTCAGGCCGGTCCGGTTGGCTCCCTACGGGCCGCTGAGACCTGGCTGAGCCTTCGTTACTGGACGGCAGTCGCCGGGGTCAGCAGGAAGTCGTCGCCGGAGCCGTGGCATCCCGAGCACAGGTTGCCGGTGCCTCGGAAGTAGTACTGCGTGAGGGTTGGCTCGAACCCTTCCAGGAACACCCACGTCCCGGTGTTGTCCTTCACGTCCACGGCGAAACCCGTGGGCGTGGTCCCAGCGCCCTGGCCATAGAGCTCCTTCACGCTGATGCTGCCGTTGGGGTGGGTTTCATTCTTGGCCGCGGACGAGGCGTAGAGCGCGTCGTTGAGCCAGGTGCGGACCCTTCCGCCATGGGGACCCGCCGAGGCGTGGGGCGCAGGCTCCGAACGCCAACCCTTGTAACCACCTCCGCGGATGAGCTGGATCAACCCCTGTTGTGAGACGTCGAGCAACTGGGTGCCGCCGTCGGCGAGTGGCAGTTGCACACCGGCATTCGGCGGCGGGGCCTGTTGAGATGAGCCGCCGCAGGCGAGCAGCAGCGTGGGAAGCAGGGCGAGGATTCGTTTCATGTGGCTGGTACGTCCGGGCGCAGCGGGCGGTTACAGAGAAAGGGGACAGTCTGCCCTTCGCATGGGGATCGCCTCGCCGCTACCGTTACTGTAGGGGTCGGGCCCGTAGCTCCCCCGCCAGCTTCAGCATCTCCGACCCCTTCGGGTGATCGCGCCGCCACACCAGGCGAAAGGTGTCCGATCGCAGCGCCACCCTTGGCAATAGCCTCACCAGCCGCTTCGCCGCCAGGTCATCGCGGATGAAGTACTTGGGCAGCACAGCCACCCGGCCTTCTCTGTCGAGCAGTCGCCGGCGGATGTTTCCAATTCCTCCCATGTACTCGACCCGGGCGAACGGCCACGGCTCAGCGTTGGGCAGCGCGTCGAGAAAGTAGCGGAAAAGCGGGAGATCGCGCGAGACGTCGACCAGGGTGTGCTGACTGGCATCTTCGCGCCGTCGCAGCCCGGGCTGGGCCGACACGAACACATACTCCTCTGGGTGTAGTGCGGCATAGGTGAGGTTGGGCGAAGTCAACCGCATGCTCGCGACGGTTGCATCGAGGTCGCCGCGCTCAAGCCGCAGCAGTAGGTCCGGGGTATCGCCATTGTAGAGGTGCAGCATGCGCTCTGGCCGGGTGTGCTCTAGCGCCTTCAGCGCTGGGCACAGCCATGACATCCCCAGTTCGTACCGGGTACCCACGTAAAGCTCGAACGGAGCCGCCCGCCCCGGCTCCCGCCCGACTGCCTTGAGCCGGGCCTCGCCCTCGAGCAGCTCGCGCGCCAGCGGCAGCAGCCTTCGCCCGGTCTCGGTGAGCACCACCCGCCGGGTGGTGCGCTCGAACAGCGAGGCGCCCAGCTCCTCTTCGAGGCGCCGCAGACGATCCGAGAAGGCCGCCGGTGACACATATACCCGCGCCGCCGCCGCGCGGAAGTTCAGCGTTGTGGCCGCCAAGTCAAAGCAACGAAGGGAGTCGAGATCCATACGGTGATTGTACGGTTAAACAGAACAGTTGTATTCGAACAATCCCGATTCAAAAGCCGACCGATTGCGTGCTTCATTGAAGCTGGCCGGACAACGGAGGATTCAAAAATGGCGAAAAAAACGAAAAGAATGCGTCGGACTGGCGTAGTGCTGGCGCTTGGCCTGAGCGGATGCGGCGTCGAGCACGCGGTCAGGCAGGAAGCTACCACCACACCGGCGACGGTGGACTCCAGACTCGAGTCGGGAAAGCAGGCGCCCAACATCAGTGACCGGGCGGCGCTCAACCAAGCTGTGCAGCAGAGTCTGGATCGACTGAACGCGCTGCAGCTGTTCTCCGCTGACCGGCTGGTGATGAAGCTGCCAGCTAACGCCACCGACTGCTACGGCGTGCCGTGCCCAGGCGACACCGCCGGTCAGTCTGCTTATGACGCAGAGCTCGCGCGTCAGGCCGCGCGGTTGTCGAAGCTCGCCGACCAAGCCGAGTCGTGCAACAGCGGCAACTGCTACATCTTCACGCCCAACTCAGCCGATGAGGCGGTGCAGGCGCTCAACTCGCTCGAGATCGTTCAGGTGGGGTCGCTGCTGGTCGCCCAGCCGAAGAACAACCCCAACTGCTACAATCTGCCTTGCGAGTCGGACATTCAGGCGGCGAACGAGGAGAACCAGCGCCGCGCGATTAAAACGTTCTCCATTGCGGAGAACGCCAGAGGCATCTGAACGTGGCGGTCCGCTTTCCAGACTACGGGAGGAAGGGGCTGGGCGTTGGCCTCGATCTGCCGTGGGACGGGAAAACGGGTTTCAGCGCCTCCCCCCGCGGTGACAAGCTCGCCGCGGAGACTCGCTCCTTCCTGAAGAACCACGTCACCCGCTGGTCGCATGTCTTCTTCTCGTGGCAGCCGCGCGATCGCTCGCCGGCCCACCTCGACGACTACCTGGTGGCCTGGGATGACCTGTTCTCGGCGGTGCCCAATGGCATGCCCCGCGCACTCCACCACACGGCGCTCAATCTCGCCTCGCTTGCGCCATACCACCGCGACGAGCTCCTGGCCTTCACCCGAGAGCTCTGCGATCGCTACCGCCTGCAGTGGGTGAACGAAGATGTCGGCTTCTGGTCGCTTGACGGTCCGTGCGGTACCGTACCCGCTGCCCCCGCTGCTCACCGGAGAGGGCCTGTGCGCCACCATTGCCAACGTGCGCGAGTGCCAGCAGCAGCTACCAGTACCGCTGGTGATCGAGTTCCCCGGCTTCTCGCTGGGCGCGAGTGTGGTGGCCGGCAGCATGCACGCCTACGACTTCTTTCGTGCGCTCGCCGAAGAAACCAGCGCGCCGGTCACTCTCGACGTGGGCCATCTGCTCTCGTGGCAGTGGTGGCGGGGACGCCGCGGCGAGGCGCTGCTCGGAGAGCTCGACCGGCTGCCGCTTGAGAACTGCTTCGAAATACACCTCTCAGGCTGCGAGATCGCGGGCGAGGCGTTCATCGACGCGCACCACGGGCGATTGCTCGACGAGCAGCTGAAGCTCACGCAGCTGTTGATGGAGTGCTGCCCCAACCTACGCGCGATTACCTATGAAGACCCGCGCTTCGACGATGATGGGGCGCTTGTCGCAAGCAATCGCCCCTCGTGGGAGAGGCTGCAGCAACTCGTCGCAGGGTGGGAAGGAGCGGGGGACGAACCCCGGGCGCAGACTGTAGCCCAGCGCCCTTGCGCCCGGCCTGACCCAGCCTGGGGCACAAGAGTCGAGGCGGCGCTCGGCGACTACCTCTTTGGTGCTGCATCCGAGCTGTCGATCGATGGTCTGCCGTCCCAGGGCGAGGCCGAGGCGGTGATCGCGGTGCGCAAGATGGTGCTCGAACGGCGCTACCGCGGCACCGGGGGCTTGCGCGAATGGTACCCGAAGACGATCGCCGCCTGGATCGAGCAGCACCCCGACGACGCCGGGCTTGAGTTGCTGGTCGCGCAGTTCTGCGCGTCTGGCGCGGGTACCTTGTGGCGTGAGTACCCGAATGCCCGCCGTGGCTTGTCTCTCGAAGAGGCGCTCTACCGCTTCTTCGAGACCGAGGGCGTCGGCGATGCAGCGGTGCGCGAAGACGAAATGCTCGGAGCGGTGGTCCGCACCCTGGCGGTAACTCCACGAGGGGGCTTCGTCTGGCCTGATCAAGTACGGGCCACAAAGGCAGGCTGCGTCGCGCTCAGCAGCGAGTTGGTGCTTCACGCAGTGACCACTGGGCGGTACGTGCGTGGGTCAGTAACGCCGCTGATCGCCGCGCTGCTGCGAGGAGACGACGTGGCAGGAGTGGCTGCGCACTTTGGAGTCCCTGTTGGAGAGGTCGACGTGGTTCGGGATCAGCTGCACCAGCAGGGATTCCTTTCGGTCGCTTGACCTTGGCACCCCGACGCCGATGTCGTGACCGTCGGTGGCAGGTGCAGACGCGGATCAACGACGAGCCGTGCCGCCGCAGGAGCGCGCCTCTCAACGCTACTCGCGGCGGCAGCTCTCCGGGCACGGGCAAGTGAAGCAGGTGTCCGGGCAGTAGAAACCGGGCCCACAATCGTGACCGCCGTCGCACTCGGCTACGCAGGGCCGTCCGAGCGCTCCGGCGTCCGGTGCGAGTCGACACAGGTCGACACACGGGCAGGTGAGACAGGTGTCCGGACAGGAGAGGCCAGGTCCACAGCTGTGCCCGCCGTCGCACTCGGAGATGCAGTCGCTCCCTGGCGCTCCTGGGCGCTCGACGGGCTGGCACGTCCTGAAGCCGCAGCCGAGCCCGGCTCGTGTGAGTTCACGGCAGGTGGAGCCCGTGGCGCAGGAGGTGCTGCTCGAGCACAGAAGGTTCTGAGCGGGCTCGCATTTCTGGGCGGCGCACAAGGTGCCGCAGCCGCAGTCCTCGTCGTTTCGGCATGCGCCTGCATCCAGGCTGCTCAAAGGCGCCAGGCCTCTGCCAACGACGTACTCCCGTTCGCATGCGAGCGGCAGGAGCAGGGCGAGAAACAGCGATCGAAGCTTCACCATGGGCATCGCTCCTTGACGGCTTGTGCTCGACGAGACAACTGTGGACTCAGAGGCCGAGCCAACGCCTCCCGCGCTGCCGCGCCCGCCTCCGCGCAGTCTCCCGAGCGCACCAGCAGCTCAGCGCGCAATACCTTCAACTCCGCACCTCGCAGGCCGGGCGCATCCTCGATGGCGTCCAGCGTGGCCAGCGCCTCTGCCTGGCGTCCGAGCGCCAACAGCGCGTTCAAACGGGCGACGCTGGCCTCCACCTGAAGCTGTCCGTCCGGAAACCGCTGCTGGTGAAGCGCCAGCACGGTCAGTGCCTCAGCGGGTTGCCGCGACTGTTCGAGCAGGCGGACGGCCTGACCCACAAGCTGGGCTTCCTGGGCCAGCGCCGAGGAGCTGGGTGAAGCGCTCGGCGTTTTAGTGACAGCTGAGGGGAGGGTCCGCCCCCGCGGCTGGCGCGGCGCCGACCGTGTGGTGGTGGGGGGAGGAGACGGCTGCGCGGTAAAAGGCGGAGGGTCGCGGGGCGTGACGAGCGCAGAGGGGCTGCGCCCGATTTTGGAGGCGGGGCTGGGTAGGGCTGGCGCCACCGGATGGTGCGCGGCGACCCAGGCCAGGGCAAAGCCGGAGGCAAACAGGGTTGCCGCGCCCAGGACGACGCGAGACTTCCGGCCGCTCGGGCGGCGCCAGCCAAGGGCTTCGACAGAGGCGCGCACGCGATTCAGGGCTGCGTCGGGCAGGGGGCGGAGCGGCTGAGCACCACGGAAGAGCTTCGAGAGCTCTCCGCCGTCCGGGGTCTCAAGAAGGCGCCGGGGCTCTTTCATGGGGCGCTCCCGCTGCTCTGCTCCGCGACCAGCGCCTTGTGTAGGAGCTTGCGGCCGCGGTGGACCCGGACCCAGACGGTGCTCACGGCGATCCCCATCAGGTCGGCAAGCTCCTCGGCGCCCACGTCCTCCAGCTCGAACAGGACGAGAACAGTGCGGTACTTCTCCGGCAGGCGATCCAGGAGCTCATAGAGCTGGGCGCGGCTCTGACGCTGCTCCAGCTCATCCACCGGCGTCAGCATCGTGAGCGATCCGTGTCGCTCCAGCTCCTGGGTTCCCCCCTTCAGCCACCTCCGGAGCCACTCCTTGCGCCTTCGGTGGCGAACGGCGTTGTAGGTAATCTGGAACAGCCACGCCGGCAGCTTGCTGGCGCCCCGGAAGTGCGGGAGCTCACGGTGGACAGTCAAGAAGACTTCCTGGAGAACGTCCTCCGCATCCACCCGGGGACCGCCCAGCCGCTGGATCCAACGGCTCACCGAGCGGGCGTGCGTGGTGTAGACCTCGTCGAAGTTCGGCGTCTTGCCGGGCAGGGCAGGCGGTGGGGCTGGAACCAGGAGGGGCACCTTCATCAAGTCACTCCACACATAAAGGACGACAGCGCCGGCTTCCTTTCGTCGAGGGCGTTTCAGGGCTCGCCCATGCAGACGCCCAGCGCGACGCCCAGATCGAAGCGCGGGAGGGCCAGCCGGCCTCCACCCTCATAGCGGGCTTGCTGGTCCACTGGCCATCCATTGACGATCAGCGCGGCGAAGGGTTGGACGGCCCCGGCGCGCCAGGCCCCCCGCAGGGTCATGCCTCCTCGCGGCTCCCAGATCTGATGGCTCTCGTTGATGGGGTTCTCGCTTCCCCAAAGCGAAAGCTGAGAGATGAAGGCCTGCACGGCGAGGTCCATTCGAGCCGACGGGGACTTGAAGAGCGTGACGCCAGGGCCGACGCCCACGCCCAGCCGCGACCAGTTGACCCGGCCCGACTCCAAAGGCGCAGAGCGTGGCGGCTGCCAGTCCGCCGTGAGGCGGATAGACCAGCGGCTACCTGGAGCGCTCGCGGAGGCGGAGAGGAGCACACCGAGCGCAATCCCACGGACGGACCACGCCGCGGACATGCCCGCCATGCCGCTCAGACGCCAGCGCTCCTCCACGGAGATAGGTGGGGCTTCGACCTGGAGCTGAGGCACCTGCAGCTCCGGAAGCGAAAGCTCCCAGGCGGCGACGATCGCCGCGGCTGCGTCCGCTAACTCGTTGCATGTCCCTTCGCGGGTGAGCTGGCGCGTGGCCACCAGCTGCCCCGCTTCGTTGAAGAGAGCCACCTCAAGGCTGGAGGCCCGCGCTGCCAGCCGCACCCGATGCGACGGGCGCGCGGCGTCGGGGTACTCAGCAGCCAGCAACTGCTGAAGCGTCGAGGGGGCAGGGCAGTCGGTCTCTCCCTCGACCGCGATCTGCGAGGTGGCCGCTTCGAGGATGACGAGAAGAAGGAGAGTGTTCACGACAGGTGCCGCGCTCTTAACAGGAGAAGGAAGGAAGAGACAAAACGCGTCTGGCCTGAAAGGAAGCCGCGCGTCCCGTCCTTCTGTACGTCAGCGAATGGCCAGCACATACGAGGGGCTCAAAGCGCACGCAATCGCCGGGATGGCGCAGGCGTCGCTCCTGGCGACGCTGGCCCGGAGCGCAGAGCTTCGACGGGTCGAGCACGGCACTGTGGTGGTGCGAGCCCTCTCAGCGCTCACGGAGGTGCTCCTCATCCTCGACGGGTTCATTGAGGTACGGGCCCGCTGGCCCGGTGCGCGCAAGACCGTCCTGCTCGAGACGCTGGAGGCCCACGCTGTCCTCGGAGATACAGAGCTCGTCGGAAGCGAAGAGAGGTGGTCGGTCTCCGCGAGGAGCGCTACGGACGTAACCCTCGTCGCGCTGCCGGTTGCCGAGTTTCGCAAGCTGCTCTCGGACCAGTCCGTCGCGCTGGCGCTCTATCGAAGTGCTGCGGCCCGTCTGTCACTCTCGCGGCGTGTGGCGCGCATCTATGCCGAGAGCAAGACGCGCGATCAGCTCTTGCGGCTGCTGTGGAGCTCGGCCTCAGAGCGGAGCACTGCAGCGATGGTGCTTTGCCCGCCCACCTCGCTGGGCCGCGCGCTGGGAGTGGACCGCAAGACCATCTCACGAAGTCTCGTGGAGTTGGAGCGTCTGGGCCTGCTGCGTCGAGAGGGAAGGTTCGCCACGCTGTGCGGTCCGCCGATGGAGGCGCTCCGCGCCAGGGACGCGGCTTGCTCCTGGCGCCTCGTGGAGGCGGGCGCGCCGAAATAGAGGGGCAACTGTCCCACCCATGCCGGGACAGATTCCTGGGGCTGTCGACAAACCCGACAGTACCCACCCACTCACAGGAGTTGCTTTCATGTCTCAGAACACCATCTCGCCGGTTTCAAGACCCGTCACCACCCCACCCAGGGAGAAGCTGCTCGATGTTTCGGCCACCAGCACGGACATCACCCAGCAGGTCTCAATCCGTCGTGGAGAGATCACGTTGACGGGCACGGCCGACGGAAACACCTTCAACCCCGTTCTCGAGCTGCGCTTCGACGGCCAAGCTGTCTCGCTCACGCTCCAGCCTGGAATGGAGCCTTCGGACACGGTGACCGCGCTCAAGAAGGCATTGCCGCCGGGGTATCGCGTGGTGGACTGTCCCAACGATCTCCTCCACGGTGAGGTCTTTGCGATCGTCAAGGACCCACCGCTGAGCGCCGCCCGCTCGGACTTCCAGAAGGCAATCGCCGATGGAAAGGTGACCCTCGCCGAGGTCCAGCGGTACATCGAGCCGCACTGCGAGGACATCTTTCGAGATCAAGCCTACCGGGACGAGCTCGTGGCGCTCGTCTACTGGCTGATGCCGCCGGCGCAAACGACCCCGCAAGCTCAGAGAGCGCTCGCGGCTCTGCTCGAGCGCTCGAGCGCGGATGAGTGCTGGTCTGCGAGCGAACCGAAGGTCAGTGCGTAGTCACGAGGCTCCCCGAAGGCCGGTCAGCCGACCGGGTTTGACAAACAGCTTCAGCGAAGAAGCCCTGCTCGTTGTGGGAGGGCA
>JBQTKE010000728.1:0-9049 GCA_052386435.1 Myxococcaceae bacterium | reverse complement strand
GCGTTCGACAATTTGGTGAGACTTGTCTTGGAAACAGTGGAAGACGGTTGGCCGTTTCAGCGCTACCCCGACGGCTGGTCCGCACGGGCGCAAGCCGCCGTCGCCGCCCTTCCCTCCTCGCGTCGGTATGCGTCCTGGAAGGAGGTTGTCAGCAAAGCACCGGCGCTCACGCGCAGAGAGGTGGGTCGCGTTCGTTCGCTTTTAGCGGGACTCGAACGAAAACATGGTCTCCCTGACTCAGCCCGGCACCAAGCCCTGCGCGCTGAGCAACGTCGACGCCTTGAGAACCCACGGCCGTCAGCGCCTCATCCAATTCGCTCTCCGGTGACGCTGGCGCGAAGTGGAGAACAGGACCTCGCCCGTCTGGTGGCCACGAGTATCAACGCCTGGCCTCATCGTATTTTTCCAAACGCCTTGGTTCAGCAGTTCAAGCGACTCTCTCCTTTGCCGTTCGTTGAAGAGCTGCCAGCGGTCACCTTTCACGGGTCCTTTCCGCGCGAACACGTCGACGCCGCGCTCCTCGCAGGCCAAGTGCTTCAGGGCTCTCTCTACGCTCGCTACTTCGTGATCGACTTTTCTGAAATCAAGGATGAGAAGACCTTCCTCGCCCTCAGTCGCCGTCGCGCCGAGAAGGATGGCGAGGTCAACGTCACGGTGAAGAACGGCGCGCTGATCGAGCAGCAACAGATCCTCACCACGCACAACCTCGCGACACTGGTGCGGCGGGAGAACGCCTACGACTGGGAGCGTCTATCGCGCGCGTGCTGTGACTACGCCGTGCGAACCCAGCGCATGTGGATCGCGCATTTCCAAGGTCGCCTTCGTGCCATCCGAAATGCGGCCTACGCCTGGCGTCAGATGCTTTTCTTCCTCTCGTTCGTGTCTGTCGAATCGCAACGCGATTTCGTGGCCTGGGCGAAGCAACGTCTGGAGCGGCAGCCGCCCGATCTCGCGCACCGGTTCCGACCCGCGTTGCAAGGACTCGAGGCCGCGGTGCATGGCCAACGTCCAGAGCAACAGTTCCTCGGCTGGTCTCTCAAGCGTCACTGGCTCTTGCCACCCAAAGCGACCGCGACGCCGGGTAGGACTTCTCTCACGCGGTGAACGCGCTTCATCCTCCGCGTGTGAGCCACTTCTCGTACGCAGTGAACGCGTAATCGCGACCGAGGAAGTCCTTCACCAGCCCCGCGGCGTCTTTCGATCCGCCCTTCTCCAGGACCGCGCGCCGGTAGCGCAGCGCGGGGGCCTGATGGAGCAGCCCTTCCTGCTCGAACGCGGTGAACAAGTCCTTCGCGATCACCAGCGACCACATGTACGTATAGTAGACGGCCGAATAACCGTTGAGGTGCCCGAACGAGAGCTGGAAGTACGTCTCCGGCGCGTACTTAAACGGTGTGTACTTCTCTTGCAGCTCGCGCGTGACCTGCGTGGTGTCCAGGGTCTTAGGATCTCGCTCGTGGAACGCGAGGCTGATCGCCGCGTAATACATCTGCTGCCGAACCCAGAGCCCTTTGCCGAACTCTTCCGCGCGGCGCATCTTCTCCACCATCTGCGCGGGGATGGGTTCCTGCGTCTGGTAGTGCAGCGCGAAGGTCTTCAGCGCGTCCGGGTCCCACGCCCACTCCTCCAAGAGCTGCGACGGCGCCTCCACGAAGTCGTGCTGCACGCGGGTTCCGGAGATACCACCCCAACGCGTGCTGCCGCCGAGGATGTGGTGCAGCAGGTGGCCGAACTCGTGGAAGAAGGTCTCCACTTCCGAGTGCTGCATCAGCGCCGGCTGCGCGCCGGGCTTGGGGAAATTGCACATCAGCACCGCTTCCGGATAGCTGCGGCCGTCGCGCCCGGTCACCAGATCCCACTGCGCCGCGTGCTTGTACTTGTTCTCCCGCGGATGCATGTCGAGGAAGAAGCGGCCGAGCAACTTGCCGCCTTCGTAGACGTCGTATGCCTCAATGTCCGGATGCCAGACCGGCGCGTCCTTCGCCGGCTTGTAAGTCAGCCCGAACATCTTGGACGTGATGTCGAACACGCCTTGGCGCACGCGGTTGTATTCGAAGTACCCGCGCAGCTTCTGCGTATCCAGCGAGTACTTCTCACTCTTCACGCGGTCGTCGTAGTACTGCGAATCCCACGGATCGACGAACTTGGCCTTGGGTTCGTCCTTCTGCTTCCGCTCGAGCAGAACCTTGTAATCCCCGTCCGCGCGAGACTTGGACGCGGCGGCCACCTTCTCAATGAAGGCGCTGGCGGCCTTCGGGGTCTGAATCATCTTGTCTTCGGTGATGTAAGCGGCCCAGGTCGGGTAGCCGAGCAAAGTCGCCAACTCGTTGCGCGTCTTCAGCAGCGCGGAGAGCATGTCCACGTTCTTTGGGTAGCCACGCTGCCGGTAAACGCGCCACAGCGCTTCACGCGCCTTCGCGCTCTTGGCGTAGGTGAGGAACGGGGTGTAGTCCGGCGAATCGGTGGTGATCTTCACCTTGCCGCTCGCGCCCCTCGGGTGCGCGCTCACGTAGTCGTCCGGGAGACCGGCCAAGTCCTTGGGATCCACCTCCACGAAGCGAACGTCCTCGCGGATGTTCTGGTCGAACTCCTGACCAATCTTCACCAGACGCTCGGAGAGCTCTTTCACCTTGGCCCGGGTCTCCTCGTCGCGATCCACCCCGGAGCGCCGGAAGGACTTGAGGGTGCGATCCATCCAGTACTGGGTGGCGGCGTCCTGCTTCGAAAGATCCAACCCCGCCAACGCGTCGTACGTACCGCGGTCGAGCGAGATCTCGGTGGCCAGCTGCTCAATCTTCTGCCCGCAGAGTTGGGCCGCCTCGCGCACTTCCCGATCCGGGTGAGAATTCTCCGCGATGGCCGCCCGGCCACTGGCATCCGCCAGCGCCGACTGAGCGTCGTCGTATGCGGACAACACTGCGTCCACGTCCGTCTTGGGGAGCGTCTTCAGCTTCTCCAGCGAAGCACGTGCGCCGGCTATCGCCTGATCGCACGCGGCATTCTGATCCTTCACGCCGGCGACGAGGAGCGCCGAACCCTTCGGAACAGAGCGCTCGGAGGACGAGAGCAACGCGGCGCCATCGGAATGAGTCGTCTGTTGGGAGGTCGCGCAAGCCATAAGGGCAGAGAGTGACAGAGAAATGGTCAGGGCTTTGCGCAAAGTAGTGTCCTTTCGCATCCCAGACAGGTAGATGACCTCGTTGTTGCGCACCCACATCTGGCTCAGACGCCCAGGAACAACCGCTTCCCGAAGTTGAGCGCCAGGTCCGCGTCGAAGATCTTCTGCGCGCTGGTCTCGATGTCGTATTCCACTCGGACGTATTCGACGGTCCGGGCATCCGTGTCGCAGACCACGAAGCACGCTCGATTGTCGTAGTCTCGCGGCTGGCCGACGCTGCCCACCGAGATGAAGTACTTATAGCCGAGCCGCACGCCGAACTTCTGAGCGACCACGTCATTCACCTCGCCGTTACCAATTGCGAACGCTTTGCAGAGGTGGCTGTGGCCAATGAACGTCACTTCGGGAAGGTCCGCGACGTGCGGCATCAGCTCGCGCGCCTGTTCCAGCGCGAAGATGTACTCGTACGCCTTCGGCTCGATCGGCGAGCCATGGCAGAAGCCGACGTCTCCAATCCGGTAGGTGTACGGAAGGCTCTTGAGCCAATCCCGATTCGCTTCGCTGATCACGTTCGCGGACCAGTCCAGCGCGTGCCGAGCGGCGTCGTAATAGAACGAATAGTCCATCCGGCCGGCGACCGCGGCGTCGTGGTTGCCCAGCAGCGTGACCTCAGTCGCTGAGCGAACGAGATCGCAGCAAGGGTTGGGCGACGCGCCGTAACCAACGATGTCTCCCAACGACACCAGCCGGTCCACCTTGTGTTGGTCGGCGGCCCGCAAGACTTCCGTCAACGCTTCCAGATTGGAGTGGATGTCCGAGATGACTGCAACGCGCATCACGTCCCTTTCAGGTGGACTTGCCTCTACCGCTTCACCGCGCTTGCCGCCACTTCTGCCGCGATGAACGCGCTAATTTGCGCGCGCTGCTGCGTTGAATCCGGCTGCTTGAACGCCAGCCCCATTCCCGCTGGGCCTACTTCGCCTGCGCTCCTCGCCCACACCACCGTCGCGCTCACCGTCAATGACTCAGCCGGCGATAGCTCCAGTCGAATCCGCGTCTGCGCTCCGGGCGGCAGCGGCGTGTTCGTTGACACGAACAGCCCTCCTTCGCTGACGTTCCCAACGCGACTGTAGAACGTGACGTTGGTCCCTTCGCACCAGCACCGAGCATGAGAATGCACCCGCTTGTGCTTGCGGTTCTCCTTCGACCTTCCTCCGGTTTGCAGAGGTCTCATACGCTGACGCGTCAGCCAGCGTAGGAACCGGCTTTCGGGTGCGTCAAGGAACGCTTCCCTCCACCCACCTTCAGCGTGAAACGCTTACCCGGAGATGGCTTGGTAAAACCTAGGCGGCGAGGTCGGTGAGCTCTTCGAAGTGCGTGAGTCGGCGGAATTGGCTGAAGCGCTCCACGATCTCCGGACGCTTCACTTCCCGCAGCCGCTCCAGGGAGAACTTCTCCACGGTGAAGGACGCCATCACGGTGCCCATCACCATCGCCTGACGAAGCACGCCGAGGTCCAGCTTCGCCGCGGAAGCGAGATGACCCATGAAGCCACCGGCGAACGTGTCGCCCGCGCCGGTCGGATCGAAGACCTCCGTCAGCGGGAAAGCCGGGCACGCGAAGACGTGGTCGCCGTCGAACAGCAACGCACCGTACTCGCCGCGCTTGATGACCAACCGCTTCGGCCCCATCGCGCGGATCGCCCTCGCGGCTTTAACGATGTTGTGCTCGCCGGAGAGCTGACGCGCTTCACCGTCGTTCACGAAGAGCAGGTCGACCTTCGCGAGCGTCTTCTTGAGCTCTGGCAGTGTGGTGTTGATCCACAGGTTCATCGTGTCCATCGCCACCAGCTTCGGGCTGCGGACTTGATCGAGGACTTGCAACTGCAGCGCGGGGTGGATGTTGCCCAGAAAGACGTACGGCGAATCGCGGTACGCCTCCGGCAGTTTCGGCGCGAACTGGGAGAAGACGTTGAGCTGGGTGTCCAGCGTCTGCGCCTCGTTGAGCTGGAAGCCGTACTTGCCCCTCCAACGGAACGTGCGACCGCTCTCGCGGGTGAGCCCGGCGAGATCGATGTTGCGGCTCTTCAGGAAATCCACGTGCTCCTGCGGAAAATCCTCACCGACCACGGCCACCATGGAGACCTTGGTGAAGAACGACGCGGACGTGGAGAAGAAAGTGGCCGATCCTCCAAGGACCTCTTCCCTCTGACCGAAGGGGGTTTCCACGGAATCGAGGGCGACGGATCCAACGACTAGAAGGCTCATAGGCGCGTCCCTCTACCCCAACTGGCACGCGCTTGTCGAAGGCGGAGCTGCCCGCAGAATCAGTTCGATTTCTCGGCGAGCAGCAGCAACTTCATGTCGTCTTCGTCGAGGGTTTTTCCCTCTCTTCCCAGGGCAATGGCGTTGATCTGGTCCTCTTCCAACTCGACCGTGGAACCCTTTCGCCATTCGGTGGTGTGGCTGCCGCCGTCCACCAGCTTTCCGACCAAGTCGCCCTCTTCCCATTGAAGAACTTCGATCCAGAGGTCTTCGCGGATGGACTCACCGTCAGGGTGGGCTTCGAAGGGCGCCCTCACCAGGAAGGTCAGCGGTTCCATCAGACCGCGCCGATGAAACCGCGCCTTGAACGCACTGAGCAGCTCGCGCGCTTGAACCTGAAGCGCTTCCGCTTGTTCGGGAGACTCCTCTTCGAACCGCTCGCGGTAGGGCCGCAGCAGTTCGCTCACTGTGTGACGCCCTTCCGCGGAGACGATGGTAAGGAACAGTCCCTCGTGTCCCTCGAACGTATCAAGCGGCACGCCCATCAACGTATTCCGCGCCTCTTCGGACGGGATCAGCATGAAGGATTCGCCGGCGCTGGTGTCGACTGCGGCGCGGATACCAGGGCCCTGACCGAACGCGAGATCAGTGCAGAGCTCGTGGAAGAACGTCTCCGCAGCTTGGAGATCGTCCTCCGCAATGTGGAATGCCTCCACGTCGCGCGTGCCGAACTTCTCCATGCCGTGCGAGTGCACCCAGAGCGGCGAGTCGCCCTCAATCGCCTCGACCGCGTGCAGGTTCACGTGATCGCGAATGTCGAACTCCAACTCCGTGATCTCCTCCACGTCCGCCGCTTCGTGGAGCTTGTACGCGGTGACATCGATGAGGACGCCCTCCACGTGCTCCATCAACGAGCGCGCTGCCCAGAGCGTTTCAAACACCGCGACTGACGGCTGTGGCTCTCCGGGAGCGAAGGCCATGAAATAGTAGCCGCGCGATTTCCGAAGGATCGCGTGCGCCTCTTCGCTGCCAGTGAGCAGATCCGGGGACCAGCCCATCTGCTCATTCCGGGCATCGAACCGGACCTGAATGTCGACCATCTCGGTCTTCACCGTGAAGCGGTTCACGTCGTGCGGGATGAACTGCACCCCTTCAGACGCGAAGGCGTCCTTGAGCACGGCCGCGGAGAGCGGCACATCCGCCTCGGTGGCGAGGATGTAGACGTCTTTCAAAGAAACTTCTCGATCTGACGAAAGAGGTCCACCCGGTCCACCAGGTTGGTCAGGTAGTCGAGCTTGTCCGTGGAAAGCACCAGCACTGGGGACAATTTGTAGCCGCGGAACCATTCCTCGTACAGCGCGTTTAACCGGTTCAGATAAGGGGTCGGGATCTCCGCCTCCATCGACCGACCTCGCGTCTTGATCCGTTCCTTCAACGTCCGGACGGGACACTTCAGGTAGATCATCAGGTCTGGAGGTGTGAGAGACGCGCTGATCGTCTGGTACAGCTCCCAGTAGGTCGCGAAGTCTCGCTTATCGATGTAGCGCTGCCGATGCAGGTTCTTGGCGAAGATCTCCGCGTCCTCGTAGAGCGTCCGATCCTGCAGCGAAGTCCCAGGCTCACGCTCCAGCTGGCGGTGAAGCCGGAACTTGCGGGTCAGGAAAAAGACCTGGGATCGAAACCCCCACGTCTTCATGTCCTTATAGAAATCAGCCAAGTACGGGTTCTCATCGTTCGGTTCGAAGAACGGCTTGAGGCCGTATTTGCGGCAGAGAAACGAGGTCAGCTCGGTCTTCCCTGCGCCAATGTTCCCGGCGATGGCGATGAACTTTTTCTTGGCCACAGGCGCCGGCCTTGTATCCGGGCCGGCAACCTTTCACCAGAGAGTTGCCGACATGGTAGATCGGTCACCCACATGATCCGCCTGAGCTCTGTCCTGGTTTTGTCCGCTCTCTTCCTCGGCTGCAGCGAAGCCGGGAGCACTGAGATCGCTCGAGGGAACGTCCTCGCGTCGCAGAAGAAGTTCGACGATGCGATCGCCGCCTACCGCGCCGCGTCACAAGCCGCGCCGTCGCGCGCCCGCCCTCGTGAGCTGCTGGGTCACGTGCTCTTCGATCGAGGCGACCTCGCCGGTGCACGCGCGGCGTACGTGGACGCGCTGAAAGTGGAGCCGAAAGTCGCGCTGGAGGCTCGGATTGGCCTGGCGCGGCTGGACGCCGAAGAAGGCAAGTTGGATGACGCCTTGAAAGGGATGCAGGACGTCCTTCAAGAGCAGCCCAAGAATGTCTACGCGCTCCTCTCCCGCGCGACGCTGGAGCTGCGCCGGGGCGCCCCTGGCGATGTGGACCAGGCGATTTTGGATACAGCGCAGGCGATGGCGGTCGACGAGAAGAACCCGTCCGTCCTCTACACCCGAGGCTGTGCGTTCCTGGGAGCGAAGGACTACGACAAGGCGGCCGAGGCGTTCGCGCTGCTGGAGAAACAGCACCCGACCAGCCCCCTCCCCGCGTACGGCCGCGCGCGAATTGCCGGTGCGAAAGCGGAGAAGCTGCAGGCGCTGTCGAATTTGGAGCTGGCGCGATCGAAGGCCGCACAGTTCCCTTCCGGCTGGCGAGCCGCGGACGTCAAAGGCGATCCCGCATTCGCGCAGTGGAAGGAAGATCCCGAGTTCATCCGCGTGGTGGGTAACTGATGCTGAGAAACCTCTTCTGCGTTT
Organism: Myxococcaceae bacterium; assembly: GCA_052386435.1. Taxonomy (GTDB): domain Bacteria; phylum Myxococcota; class Myxococcia; order Myxococcales; family Myxococcaceae; genus JBQTKE01. The sequence continues at coordinate 951 of JBQTKE010000728.1, read as the reverse complement.
TCATTTACTGCGTCTCTCTCTTAATCGGGGTGCCGCTGGCGCTCGTCCTGATGTTGGTGACCTGGGACACCAGCGCGTCCATTTGGGTCGCTCGGCGGCTCTGGTCCCCCACGCTGCTCTGGGCGGGAGGCGCCAAGCTGGAAGTCTTCGGGGCCGAGAACGTCGACCCATCCCGACCGACCATCTACATCTCGAACCACCAGTCAACGATCGACATCCCGACGCTGTTCTTGGCGGTGCGCGTGGACCTGCGCTTCATTGCCAAGAAAGAGCTGCAGTACGTGCCGCTCTTGGGCTGGTACATGATGCTCGCCAAGTTCGTCTTCATCGACCGAGGCAACCGTCAGCGCGCCGTCGCGTCCATGGACAGAGCCGGCGAACGCATTCGCAGCGGGATCAGCATCGTCGCCTTCCCTGAAGGAACCCGGTCCGATGATGGACGCGTGCTTCCGTTCAAGAAGGGCCCCTTCGCGTTGGCCATCAAAGCCGGCGTCGCCGTCTGCCCGGTGACCATCGAAGGCTCCGGCAACCTGATGCCCAAGTCGCGCTGGACCATCACTCCCGGTCCCATCCGCGTGAAGATCGGCGCACCCATCGCCACCCACTCCCTGACCGAAGGCGATCGCGAGAAGCTGATGAAGCAGGTCCGCGACACGATCATCGACCAGAGCCTTGAACTGGGCGGCAAGGGCGGAGACAAGCAGGACGTCGTCGCTCAGAAGGGCTCCGATGGCGTGGGACGCGCCGTGCCGCTGCATCCGCCGACGAATGAGGGCCGGGCCGAGCGGCGACGCGCGTGACTCCGACAACGTTGATGCGATCAGCTGGATCGTACGCCGCGCAGATTTTGCCGCCGTGTTTCCTCCTCTGCCTGTCGGCATGCCGCACAGTCGCACCGGATGATCTCCGGGCCGCGAGACAACAGGTGCAACGAGGCGAGCTCGAACTCAG
>JBQTKE010000727.1:0-3285 GCA_052386435.1 Myxococcaceae bacterium | reverse complement strand
GCGTTCCGCCGGGCGCCTGCGACGGGCCAACGTGGGAGTGCGGCCGATCCCGCGGGGATACGAGACCTGATGCGAGGCCTGTTCGGGTGGGGGGTCATCGTCACATGGCGCGCGCGCGCGCGCGCGTCTGCGGCGCTGGGCGCACCGAAGTCCGCGGGCCAGGTTCCTCCCGCGCTCGCGCCCAACCCGCCCGAGCAGCCCAACCGCGTCATCAAGAAGGTGACGATGGACGAGTGCGTGGCGATCGCGCTCACGGGCAGCGGACAGATCATGGAGGCCAAAGGCAAGGTCACCGAGTGGACCGGCCGCCTTCAAGAAGTCGAGTCCGTGTTCTTCCCGAAGCTGATGGGCCTCACCTTCGTCGCACCGCTCTACCGAATGAACGGCACGCAATTCACGCCGGACGTGCAGCGCGACTTCACGTCGTGGGGTCCGTACATCAAGCTGCAGGCCATCCTCGCTCAGCCCATCTTCACGTTCGGCCGTTACACCGCGGGACATGAGGCGGCGACCGAGCGGCTCCAAGTGGAGAAGGCGCGGTTGGAACAGGCGAAGAACGTCTTGGCGCTGGAGGTCCGTCGTTACTACCTGCTTCACCTCTACGCGCGCAGCTTCAAGCCGGCGTTGAATCTCGCGAAGCGGCTGCTCGATGAAGCGGAGAAGAGCGCGCAGGACCTCTACAAAGAAGGCGGCGGCAAGGTCACCAACGTCGACCTGATGAAGCTGCGCTACGGCGCGATGGAGCTGGAGAAGTACCGCGTGCAGGCGGACATTGGGACGGAGCTGGCGTTGGCGGCGCTCAAGCACACCATGGGGCTGCCACAAGACGCGGCCATCGAGCCCACCGACGAGATGCTCCCCGAACCTCCGACCGCGGCACTCCCCGCGCTCTCGCAGGTCATCGCCAAAGCCGCCACGCATCGCCCGGAGGTCGCGCAGCTGTTCCACGGAGAGATCGCCGCCGCCGCTTTCGAGAAGTCCGAGAAGCTCTCCAGCATGCCCACCTTCTTCATCGCCGGTCAGATTGACCTCAACTGGACGCCCATGTGGCCGGACGCATCCAACCCCTACGCGTGGGATCGCTTCAACGACATCACGCCGGGCGCCGCGGTCGGTTTGCAGTTCGACGTCGACATCGCCAAGTCCTACGCGAAAGCGAAGACCGCGCACGGCACGGTGGAGCAGGTGGAAGGCCTCAAGAAGTTCGCGTCCACCGGCATCCCCATGGAAGTGCGCAAGGCCTACGACGATCATGTGCAGGCAGAGCGACTGCTCAAGCTCTCCGACGAAGCGACCGTCTCAGGCCGCAAGTGGATGATCTTCGCTGGCAGCGCGTTCGCCGCGGGCACGGGTGAAGCGAAGGACTTGCTCGAAGGAATGGTCGCGTACCTTCAAGGGAAGAAGGGCTACTACGACAACCTGCAGGCGCTGCACCTGGCGCGCGCGACGCTGCTCTACGTCACCGGTGACACGGGCCTGAAACAGTAACGGAGCCACGCACAATGAGACGAACGCTGGTCGCGGTGTTGGCAGTGGCGTGCCTGGGCGGCTGCATCGCGCACGAGAAGAGCGGAGACAAAGCGGCGACGCTCGGTGACTGGAAGAGCGCCTACGTGCATTACCGCAACGCGATTGGAGACAACGACGAGGTCTCTCCGGCGCTGCGCCAGAAGTACGAGGAGGCGCGGGTCAAGGCGTTGATTGAATCGAAGCGCCGCGGAGACAGTTGCGCGCAGACGGGCGACTGGAGCTGCGCGCTGGAAGAGGGTGACTTCGCGCTACAGGCGGATCCGACAAATCCGGAGGTCGCGACCTTCCGCGCCCACGCGGCGCAGAAGTTGGCGGAGAACACTCTGGGACAGGCGCGCGCGTCCGCGACGCAGGGGCGGTATCCCGAAGCCGTCAGTGAGTTTCGACGCGCGACGACGCTCGCCAATACGGGAGATCAGGCGGAGAGCACGCGGCGAGAGATCGTCTCGCTCGGACACAACAGCCTCGCGGAGCTCACTCAGTCCGGACGCTTTGACGAAGCGCTGAAGCTCGCGCGCACCCTCACTCCCTTGGATGGATCCTTCTCCTCCGTCGCGCACGACTTGGAACAGCAGCGCTTGGCCGCGCAGACGATGGAGCGCGACAACTTGATCCGCGACGGGGACTGGGCACGCGCGGCGCGAGATTGGCCTCGAGCCGTGGAGCGCTATCAGGCCGCGGGCAATCAGGGCCGTGCACCGCAGCTCGCCGCCTATTCGCAATGGGTGATGCAGGGCGAGAACGCGCTGACGCTTCGCGACTTCCCCACGGCGATCAACGCGTACCGCGAGGCCATTCGCACCGGAGTTGATGACGGTTTTGCCGCGCAACGTTTGGAGTCTGTCGAGCCGCATCCATATCGCATCGCGCTGCGCTCCGCGTTGATCCTCGCCGGACGTTCGGATGGTCAGGCATGGATCGGCCCCTCGACACCGCTCTTCTATCGCGCTGCGCGTGCGCTCGAAGACGCCGCTCAGCGTCGCGGCTATCGCGCGATGGAAGAGGCCGCCGCGAGTATTCCCTATGAAAACCGTCCCAACTTGCGCCTGGAGGTCACGCTGCCAGATGGCTCACGTCTTGGGACCCCCGCGCGTCCGGGCGTGCTCGCGAATTTCGATTCGGAGCTCGTGCTCATTTCCCAAGGAGTGGACGATCGACCGCTCACGTTCCAAGTCCTGGCGGGCAATGACATCGTCGGCACCGTGGATGTCGGGCTGCGCGAGCTGTTGGAAAAACCAGAGCTGAGGATCAACCGTGGCGCCATTCTGTCGATCCTGCTCGTCTCGACGAGAGCCGACGGAAGACAGCCTGGCACCTTCGTGAACATGAACCTTCTGACGCCTGGGGCTGCCCCCGCGCCGGGAACCGGCATCCCGCCGCCTGGAACGCCCACGCCCGTTCGGCGCCCCTCGTCTACGCCGCCGCGCAACCCGGGTCGCCGGTAGTCGAGGGCCGACCGAACCAATCTCCAGAGCGAGTTCAGCCTCGAGTACGTCAGGATCGATACAGACCTGACGATAGGCAGAAACAACGCCAGGGGCTACCGGCGCCGTCCCATGGCGCGCCCTGCGTCCTATCGACGCCGACGACTGTCCGACGTGGCTCCGGCGTTGCCGCTCCGGCTGAGGCTGTGCATCACCGCATTTCCTCCCGCACCCAGCGCTGCGCCTCCACCGGGTTCTTCCTCCAGATGGTGGGGCAGGGGGAGAGGATTTCGACCAGCGAAAAGCCGAGGCCGCGCACCTGGTTTTCGAT
>JBQTKE010000726.1:0-3811 GCA_052386435.1 Myxococcaceae bacterium | reverse complement strand
GAGAAGCCGTTCGGGCGTGATTTGGAATCCGCGCGTGATTTGGATCGCAAGCTCCACGCGGTGATCGACGAACATCAGATTTACCGAATTGATCACTACCTGGGAAAAGAGACGGTGCAGAACCTGTTGGTGCTCCGCTTCGCCAACGGGATCTTCGAGCCGGTCTGGAACCACCAGTACATCGAGAACGTGCAGATCACGGTCGCGGAGAAGTTGGGGGTGGAGGACCGCGGCAACTACTACGACCACGCCGGCGTGATTCGCGACATGGTGCAAAACCACATGCTCCAGCTGCTCACGCTGATCGCGATGGAGCCTCCCTCCTCGCTGAACGCGGAGCCGGTGCGCAACGAGAAGGTGAAGGCGCTGGAGGCGATTCGCACGGTCCGCCCCGAAGACGTGGTGCGCGGGCAATACGAGAGCTATCGGTCAGAGCCGAAGGTCTCGCCCACGTCACGCACGGAGACCTACGCGGCGCTGCGTTTGATGATGGAGAACTGGCGCTGGGCGGGGGTGCCGTTCTACCTGCGCTCGGGGAAGAAGCTGAAGGAGCGCATGACGGAGATAGTGATCAACTTCAAGAAGCCGCCGCTGCGGCTGTTCAACGAGTTCGGCGTGGAGGAAGTTTCGTCGAACCGGTTGATCATCGACGTGCAACCGGATGAGCGGATCCGTCTTCACTTCAAAGCCAAGGTCCCGGGCAACGCGATCAAGCTCAAAACGGTGCAGCTGGACTTCAGCTACAAGGATTTCGGCGAGAGCACGGTGGCGACGGGTTACGAGCGACTGCTCTTCGACGTGATGATGGGCGACCCCACGCTCTTCTATCGAGAGGACATGGTGGAGATCGCCTGGAAGATCGCGACGCCCATCTTGGATCTCGGCGAGCCGCATCTTTATCGTCAGGACAGCTGGGGGCCTGAGGCCGCGGACAAGCTGCTCGGTGAACGCGGACACAGCTGGGTGGTCCCCGCATGAGCCTGTCGGAGCAAGTGGCGAAGGAGATCATCGACCGGGCGAGCAAGGCGATCTCAGAGCGAGGCCGGTTTACGTGGGCGCTCTCGGGCGGAAATTCTCCGAAGACGCTCTATCGGCTGATCGCCGCGAACTACCGCGACGCGATCGACTGGTCCCGCGTTCACACCTTCTGGGGCGATGAGCGGTGCGTCGGTCCAGCGCATCCGGACAGCAATTATCGAATGGCGCGGGAGACGATGCTGGATGCGTTGCGGCTGCGACCGGAGACGGTTCACCGAATGGAGGGCGAGCGACCGGATCCGGACCAAGCGGCCCGGGACTACGAGGGGCTGCTTCGTCGAGAGGACGTGGCTCGATTTGATCTGATCCTTCTGGGGATGGGGGACGACGGACACACGGCGTCGCTCTTTCCTGGAACCACTGCGCTTGAGGAGAAGACGCGGTGGGTGGCTGCTCCCTGGGTGGCGAAGCTCAAAACTCACCGGATCACTCTTACCTTCCCTGCCATCAACGCGGCGGCGTGCGTACTTTTTTTCGTGGTGGGCAAGGACAAGATGCGCGTGTTGGAGAACCCTCCGAAACCCCTTCCCGCTCAGCGCGTCCAGCCCGTATCCGGGGAGCTGCTGTGGCGGGTGGCGGACTCTCCGTAACTTGAAAGGAGAGCGTCATGCGCAGCATTCGCACCATTAGAGGAAGTAGCTCCTCGCTCAGCTTTGACCCATTGTGCGGGTGGGTCTGGGTAATCACATTCATCTGCCTGCTCACCCAGAAGAGCGCTCTCTTGCAGTGGCAGCGCGCTGCGCGCCAGGTCCTGCCGCCCGCGGGAGACTCCTGAACACCCGTGACAAGCAGCATCGACAGAGACTGGGTTACGCTGCCCCAATGGATTCAGAGGAGGCAGTCGGCACGCTCTGCACGAACTGCGGACTCTGCTGCGATGGGGCCTTGTTTACGCAAGTGCCGCTGACCGACGACGACGCGGACGAGCTCCGCCGTCGAGGCATGAAGGTCGACAAGGTTCGGAACGCGCCCACCTTGCTCCTCCGCTGCAGCGCCTTGAACGGAACCTGCTGCCGCATCTACGCCGCGCGACCGCTGATGTGCCGCGCTTACGAGTGTAAGCTCTACAAATCAGTGCGGGACGGGACGGTGTCTCTGAATGCCGCGCTGGCGACCGTCCGCTCGACGCAGGAAATGAAACGGGCCTTGCAGCCGGAGGCCAAAGTGGGCGAATCGATCAATTCCGACGAGCGCGTGGGTTCGGTGGCGTTCGACGCCTTCGAGGCTTTCGTCACGCAGCACTTCGTCGCAGTACCGCAGCGCGATCCTCGAGCTGATCCAGACTGACCACCCGTAGAACACTCTTCAAGGAAGCACGCATGAGCGTCGCCGCCACCCTCGCCCCGCCTTTGATCCGAAAACTGCGTCTTCTCCCCGCTGAACGCCTCGGCTACCCGATCGCTCCGGGCGGAGTTCCGCTGTTGGGTCATATCCCCGCGTTGATCACCCACCTGCCCGCGGTGATGGAGGGAGGACAGGCGCTGGGAGATTTCTTCTGGCTGAACCTGGGCGGCAGCAACTGGCTGCTCACCTCCGGCAACGAGGAGATCTTCAACGCCTTCCGCAACAGGGAGACGTCATCGGACGAGCTGCCACGCATCGCTAAAGATTTGATCACCGGCACGCTGCTGGAGCTGGACGGGCCGATGCACAAGCGCATCCGTTCGGTGATGAATGGCCCCTTCACGCCGGCCGGTCTCACCGCCAACGGCGCGGGCGAGGTCATCGCGGAGGTGGTGAAGCGCCGCATCTCGCGTTGGTCGAACGCGCAGAAGGTGAACCTCTATGAGGACACGCGTGAGATCGCCATCGACGTGATCTTCCGGATGATCGGCATCCCCAGCTTCAATCTCGCCCAGTGGCGCGTCGCTTTTGAAGACAGCATCAAGACTGTCTTCGCGCTGCCGATTGACGTTGTCGGCTCCTCCATGCGCAAGGGTCGCCTCGCGTCGGAGTGGCTGAGCGCGCAGCTGGGCGACGTGGTGCGAGAGGCGCGAAGCCGCCCTGAGGAAGCGACGCTCCTCTCCGGGCTGATCCATGGCAAGGACGAGGACGGTGTCGCGCTCAACGACGCGGAGCTGATCGCGAATTTGAAAGTGCTCGCCCTCGCCGGGCACGAGACGACCGCGTCGACCATGGCGTGGATGCTGCTGGCGCTCGGGGAACGGCCGGAGCTCTGGTCTCGGCTGGTGAAGGAGTCACTCGCGGCAGCGGGCCCGCCCATGAATCCAGAACAACTCAAGCAAGTGCCGCTTGCGGAGGCGCTCTTCCGCGAGGCGCTGCGTCTCTACCCGCCGGTGCCGTTGGACGTGCGCCGCGTGGCGAAGCCCATGTCGATGTTGGGCAAGGAGCTGCCGGTAAATACCAAGTTGGGCGTGGGCATCCGCTTGCTCTCGAAGAACGCCACCCGCTACCCAGAGCCTGACGCGTTCAACCCAGACCGCTGGCTCACCGCGGCCAAGAAGCCCAGCCCCATCGAGACGGTGCAGTTCGGTGGCGGACCGCACTTCTGCCTCGGGTACCACGTGGCGGTCCTTGAGGGCGTCCACTTCATCGTCGCGGTCGCGCGCGAGTTTGGCGGACGGGGACTTAAGCCAGTAATCGCGAATGGCGTCGTCCCTGAGCCGGTCTGGTTCCCGATTACGCGGCCGCCGAAGAATACATTCGTGCGGTTTGTACCGGACGGAACCGCGCGAGCCTGAGCGACCGTCTCGCCGAATGAACCGACCGTTCGAACAGCCGTGCGGTCGGCGTTGGTGTGGCTGCGCCCGGG
>JBQTKE010000725.1:0-16444 GCA_052386435.1 Myxococcaceae bacterium | reverse complement strand
ACCACGTCACGCGTGGCCAGCGCTCGCGCCGTCTCCAGCGGATCGCCGCGCACGGGAATGACGCAGATGCCGGAGCCTCGGTTCGGTTCGCAGGCGGCGTTCGGTTGGAAGCCGCGTCGGGTCAGCTCCGCGCGAAGGGAGTGTTGAAGTTGAAAGTTGTGCGCGGCGATCTGCTCGACTCCCACTTGCTTCAAGACGGTGAGCGCGGCGCCCAGCGAGCGAATGGGTAGGTGCGAGCCGACGCCCATTTCAACCGCGGTCACGTCGCGACGAAACGCTGCGCCCTCCGCGGTGAATACGGACGAGCCGCGTCCTTCCACGCGCGCGCCTACGAGGTTGTCCATGTTCATGGCGGACTCGACGGAGAGCCAGCCTGCCACGGGGAGCTGCAGGGATTCGAAGAGTGAGGCGCGCGCGTAGAACAGGCCACAACCGTAGCCGGCCATCGCCCACTTATGACTGGTGGCGGCGAGGAGATCCACACCCACCGAGACATCCAAAGGAATCTGCCCAAAAGCCTGCGCGGCGTTCACCGCGAAGAGGAGCTTCTTCGTTTTGCAGAGCGCGGCGGTGCCGGGAAGATCCAACCTCGCGCCGCTGGCGTATTGCACCGCGCTGCCGATGATCGCTCCGGTGTTCGTCCCCAACGCCGCCTCCAGCGCTTCGACGGGATAGCCTCCGTCTGACTGCGGACGGACCACGCGCAGCTTGAAGCCCAGATGAAGCAACGGGAGCGGGGTGGTGGGGACCTCTTGCTCCGGCGTCCACACCTCGCGCACGCCCAACTGCCAGAGCAACCGCCCGATCACGTGAATGCCGAAGGAGGTGGAGGGCGTGAAGGCAATTTCATTGGGCTGGGCGGCGTGAAGAAACGCGGCGACGTCTGCGCGCACGCGTTCTCGCTCGGTGAGCCACGCGGAGAATCCCAAATCGCCTTGCTCTGCCTGTTCGGCGAGGTGTGTCATGCCCGCTGCGAGGACCGGTCGGCAGAGTGGCGAGGAGGCCGCGGCATTGAGGTACGCCAGCCGCGGGAGCGCGGGAAAAAGTGCTCGGGCTTGCGAAGGCGTGAGCGCGGACATCATCCCACCTTGATGGACAGACTCATCAGCGTGAGCGCGAGGGCGAGCGCGCCGAAGAGGCATTCGCCCATGACGCAGAGAATGGAAAGCCCGTGAAGTCGCCGGAAAATCAGCCGCCTGGGGTCTTCGTGGGTGAGGGTGTCCAGCGCTCCGCCCATGCCATCGGTAAGTCGCTTCAGCTCCGGCGCCAGGGCCACGCGGCTGTAGGCGGCCAAGGCCATCATCGACATCAGCAACATCAACTTCAAAAAAAGGGTGCGGACCGCGCCTCGGGTGGCGGCGAGCTCAAGAAACACGCAAGCGACCGCAAGCGGACCTGCCAGCAAGGCGTAGACGTCAAAGCGTCGGGAGATTTGGGTGACGATGGAACCGGCCACGCTTCGAGTAGGCGCCCGCTCGAACACGATGGGGACAACGAGAAAGCTCACCGCGGCGCCCGCCCCGACCCAGAGGGCCAGGACAAAGAAGAACGTGAAATGAACGAGAAAACCCAGCATGGGTTCCCACATAGGCGACGTTGCCAAAATGTCGAAGAAACAAGGTGCCGCGATGCCGCGGTGTCACAGCGGCCGTGGTCTTAACAACGGTGCAAGCGTGCTGAGACGTAGAGAAACCTCTGAGCTGTCTCGCTGTCTGCCGTGGAACAGTGGTTGCTTGATTGAACGGATTGTCCATGCCCGGCTTTGCAAAGCTCCTCATCACCGCGTCGCTCGCGCTGGCGGTCGCCGCCTGCGTGTCGACTGCCGCGCCGAAAGCGCCCGAGAAGCTCTACTTCGCGGTGGAGCTGCGCCGGGACGGAGAGCTGGTGGGTAAGCCGAAGCTCTTGGGTGAGACAGGTAAACCGCTGCGGGTCGAGCGCCGGCAGCAGGGAGCCACTCTGGCGGACTATGAGCTGCGCCTGCTCCCGGAGCGGGATGGAGGTCAATTCAAGGTGGAGCTGGACGCGGCGGTGCGCGACGCGGGCGGGCACCAGGAGCTCGCGCTGCTCCACGGTCAGGAGAAGAAGCTCCAGCTGGGCCGATTGCCTGGAGAGCTTGAAATCTCTCTGACGCTGATGAAGGTCGACTCGCCGGAGTTCCGCACGCTGATGGGATTGGTCGAATCCGAGCCGAAGCAGCCGAGCTCAATCTAGGGGGCTTCCTCCCCGGGCTACTCGTGGCGCAGCTCAAGCGGCGTGACGTCGACGGAAGGCGCGGCCTCAACGGAGTCGATGACTCGGTAGATCTCCACCGGAATCTCGCGCCCCTTCACCCGAACCGCGCCACGCTTCTCCACTTTCACGCGGTCCTTGAGCGGCACGAGCGTAGGGGTGCTCACCACGACCTCTCCCTCCTTCGCCTGCATCTGCAGCCGCTGCGCGAGGTTCACCGCGTCGCCGACGACGGTGTACTGCATACGCCGCGGTCCGCCCAGGTTGCCGGCAATGGCGTCGCCGGTGTTCACGCCGATCCCGAACTCCAAAACCTCAAGACCCAGCCTGCTGCGCTTGTCATTGAACTCGTGCACGACGCGCTGAATCTCCAGCGCCGCGGAGACCGCGCGCAGCTCCGGGTGCGGGATCTCTTTTGGCACGCCGAAGACCGCCATCACCGCGTCGCCAATGAAGTTGTTGATCACGCCCTCGTACTTCATGACGGTGTCGATGATGTTCGCGAAGTACGTGTTGAGCAGATCGACGACCTCTCGGGGGCTGAGCCGTTCCGCGATCGACGTGAAGCCGCGCACGTCAATGAAGACGACGGTCACGTTCACCTGCTCACCTTTGAGATCCAGATCGCTGGAGTTGCGCAGAATCAGCGACGCGACTTCCTCGGACACATAGCGTGAGAACGACTGCTTCAAGCGCTCACGTTCCAGCAGCCCGCGCGTCATCTGGTTGAACACCGCGCCCAGCTCCGCCAGCTCTCCTTTGCCGGAGATCTTCACCTGCTGTTCCAGATGCCCCGCGCTGATCGCCTCCGCGGCGTCGCGCAGTTGCTTCACCGGATGGGTCACTGACCGCACGGTGGTGAAACCCAAGACGATCGCCACGACCAGACCCAACAAACAGCCCAGAATTCGCGCGGTGCGCGTGCGCGTGGCGATGGGCGCCAGCGCGGTGCCGCTGGGCTGCTCCACCACGGCTTTCCATTGAAGGTTCGGAGCGATCCCCGCTGACCCCAGCCAGTCCGGATTGGGCTCGCCGGTGAGCACGGTGCTCTGCGAGAGATCTTGCCGCTTGAACATCCACTCACTGCGCGGATGCGCGATGACCCGGCCGGTCTGATCCACCAGATACGCGTTGCGATCGCCTTCACGTAAGTCAGCGACCTGCTCCGCGACGAAACGCAGCGAGAGCTCCACCGCCAGCGCCCAGCGCTCGCCCTTCGAACCCGGCACGCCCACCGCAATCACGACGCGCGGAACCGGCACACCGTTCTTGTCCGGCCCAACGTACGGCACACCAATCACTGGGCCCTTTGACTTCACCACCAAGGAGAGCGGCGGAATGTTCTTCGCGTAGAGCGCCAGCCCTTTCGCGTCGACGGCCTCATTGCTGGGGAGGCCGTGCGTCGCGGGATCATCGTCGTGGTACGGCTTTCGGCCTACCCATTCGCCCTTCTCATCAAACAGGCCCACCACACCCACATGCTTGGTCTGCGCGTAGATGAAGACCAGCCCGGACTCGATCTGGTCCTCGTCGGAATCCGCGAACCCCACCGCCCGCGAGGACAGCTGAATCGCCTGAGCTTGGTCGCGCACCGCCCCGTCAATGGAATCCGCCAGAGAGCGGGCGCTCTGCGTGTAAAGCAGCTGCAGCTGGTCGCGCATGTCGCTGCGGGAGAGCCGAAGCAGGACCTCGGTCCCGACTAAGAGGGGCCCCACGGACGCGCCCAGCAACAAGAGGGAAAGCTTGAGTGCCAGACGCATGTGCTGGGGAATGTTCCTCCAGTGGAGCGGGCTCAACAAGGTGGGCTCTCCTCACCTTGTCGCACAACGCGCTGCACCGCCCCTCCCCCGAAGCCCCAATGCGTTGCCTCGCAACAGGTGCGGACCGTACGATCTGTCGCGAATGCCCCGGGTGCACCGCGCCTGCCTTTGGCTCTTCGCGATCGCACCGATCGTGGCGTGCGATTGCGGGGATCAGCCAACCCCTTCCCCGGTCACCGAAACCGCAGCGCCCAGTGTGGACGCGGGCGCCCCAACGGCAGCGAGGGCGACCATCGTCAACAAGAACGGCAAGGTGGAAGTGAACCGCGCGAAGAAAGGCTGGCGCGAGGCGCAGATCGGAGATCCGCTCTCTCCGGACGACGCGGTGCGAACCTCGGAGAATGGTGAGCTGGAGATCGGCATCGCCGCGGTGCGCATTCGCGTGCGAGAGCGCTCGGAATTTCGCGTGAAGACGTTGACCAACAAGGTGCTGCGCGGCCAGCTCAAGGGTCAGCTCGAATCCTCCGCCCCCGAAAAAGGCGAACGCGTCGTTGAAATCGAAGGAGAGAACAGCGACGCATTGGTTCGCTCCGAAGGCGGCACGTTCTCGATCAGCGCGGATGAGCGCGGCGGCGTGGCGGTGGCCGCGGTCAACGGCGTGGTGGATCTCTCCTCCGCGGGACGTTCAGTGCGGGTGAGAGCCGGCGAGATCAGCCGCGCCTCGAGGGGATCCGCCCCTCAGGCACCCAAGGCCGCGCGGCGCACCGTGCTGCTGGCGGTGGATTGGCCCAACCGCAAAGAGACCAACCGCCGCACCATTCCGCTCGCTGGACACGTGGACGCGGGGACGCGGGTCCTGGTGCAGGGCAAGCTCGCGAAGGTGGACGACGACGGCAACTTCAACGCGGAGATTCCTCTGAAGCGTGGACGACAGCGCGTAGGCGTCGTGGCGGTAGACGTGTTGGGAAGGCGCCGCGTCCTGGACACGCACATCTTTCAGGATGACGCTCTGCCCAACGTCCAGAAGGAGAACCGACTTTGGCAGCAGTGACCGCGGCGTTGCTCGCCATGGCTGCGATGGGGGCGCTGCGCGTCGAGGTGAAGCCTCCGCACGCGGTCGGAGGCTCCAGCCAGACGGCGGTGGTGGAGCTCATTGACGCGGGCGGTGGCCCTTGGGAGATCTCCAGCAACGTGGGTACGGTGAGCGCGGCGGAGCTGGGCCGCGACGGCATCTGGCGCGCGCGCTTCTCCCCGCCTCCGCAGAAGTTCCCGCAGGTGGCGATCCTCTACGCGCAGAAGAAAGGAACCAGCGACCGGCGCTGGTTCTCCATCCCCATTCACGGCACCGACACACTCAAGCTCTCCACCAAACCGAATGCGTCAGTGGAAGTGACCGTGGGCACCGTGTCGTTCGAAGGCGTGGCGAACGCGGCGGGCAAGGTGGAGGTCCCCATCGTCGCGCCTCCCGGGGTGGCCACCGCGCAGGTGAAGTCGGTAGACCGGCTGGGCAACGCGCGGGTGAAGAACGTGGATCTGGAGCCGCCGCCCTTTCCTCGTGTTCGCTTTGCGCCTCAAGGCAAGGCCACCGCGAGTTGGAACGACACTGGACCGCTGGTGATTGACCTCTACGCGATCGAACGAAACGGCGCGCCCAGCAATGAAGACATTCTGGTAAACGCGGACCGTGGCGCAGTCGTCGCTGAGAAAAACGGCCGGCTGATTCGCTACACCGCGCCCGAAGAGATAGGGGATGGCCGCGCACGGTTGCGAGCGAACTTGCGCAGCTCTGGGACTACGGACGGCGAGCTGGAGATTTCGCTCACCGGCGGCAAGGCAGCGCGGCTCACCCTCAAGGCCAACCCCGCGCAGTACGTCGCCGGTTCTGGCGCGCCCCTCGCGGTGGAGCTGGTCGCTTCCGACGCGAAGGGAAATCCGCTGCCGTTGGCGGGTGTCACCGCCGACTTTGGCACGCTCACGCTCGCGGCGGACGGCACCGGCACGTTGAAAGTTCCGGACGGCTTCGGAGAGCGCCAAGAGATCACGTTCTCGATGGGAGGAACGACCGCGAAACTCCCGCTGGTTCCGGGCGCGCCCACCGCCGGGACGTTCCAGTTCGAACGCCGTCTGGTGCGGCCAGGAGAGCCCCCGCACGCGGGCGAGGTGAAGCTGCAGGACGCCTATGGCAACCCTGTTCGCGGGGCGGCGCTGCGTTTGAGCGCACAGCAAGGCGAGGTCGCGCTCGCGGAAGAGCTTGGACCTGGTGCCTACCGCGTCACGTACAAAGCGCCACCGAGCGGCTTCCGAGGAGAGGACCTGGTCACGGTTCGTCCGGAGCAGAGCGTTCTCGAGCTGAGCGCGTCCTTAACGGTGGTTCCTTCTCGACCCGCGTGGGCCGTGGCAGCGGGCGTGATGGTGACCGGCAGCACCAACGCCACCAAGCTTCTGGGCGGCGGCGGCGCAGGCGAAGTGGCGCTGACGTTGGCGAGGCTACCGCTGGAGCTCTGGATTCAAGGCGGCGTCGGCTTCTACCGCGAGGTGCGGCAAGAGCGCCCGGGTGACGCCGTCTACGACTTGGCCCTCCCACGCATCTTCTTCGGGTTGGGTGGCCTGCGAGGCTCTCTTGCGCTGACGGACCGCTGGGCCTTGCACGCCAGCGTTGGCGCCGGTGTGACGCGGGTGCGCTCGCAGGTCTCTGTCCACGACTCGGCCACGAACGAAGAGATCATCTCCGACGATGTCTCCATCACCCTCTTCACGCTGCGCGGCGCGGTAGGCGCCAGCTTCCAATTCGGACCGGGGCGCGTGCTCGCGGAGTACCAGCAGTCCTATGCGCGCTCCCCCTCGAGCGCGACCGTGACGGGGAACTTGGGCAGCGGATCCCTCGCTGTCGGCTACCTCTTCCAGCTCAGATAGCCCCGGGGTCGGGCGCTTTGTCGCGGTCGATGTCATTGGCTTGACGTTGCGCGAACCGCCTTCGACCATCCGCGGGCCCAACCCTCAGTCCAGATCGTGGTCGCGACTGGAAAAGCGCAGCGGGCCGAAGAGCCCCCTCCATCGTGAGCGCGATCGACTACCGCGAGATCCGCCGCTCCGGTTACCGCACGGTGGGCGAGGCGCGCGTCCAGCGACATCCTCAAGGTGATTCTTTGCCGCGTGAATCACCGGTCATCCGGCAACACCGCCAGATCATCGCGGTGCACCGCTTCATCGAGGAACCGGTAACCGAGCACTCCTTCAATCTCGCTGCTCTTCTTCCCCGCGATCTGCGTGAGCTCATCCGAGCTGTAGGTACTAAGGCCGCGCGCGAAGGCTTTGCCGGAAGGATCGACGAGATCCACCGGGTCCCCCTGCGTGAACTCCCCTTCCACTCGAATGAGCCCTGAGGGCAGCAGACTCTTCTTCCCATTGATGACGGCCGCGCGCGCACCGGCATCGACGTGAAGCGTCCCTTTGGGAAACAGCGCGTGGGCGATCCAGACCGCGTGGGCGCTGCGGCGACCCTGCTGCGGCAGAAAGATCGTCCCCACGTCTTCGCCCAAGAGGACCTGACGCAGCCGCCCCACTTCCTTTCCTGAGGTGACGACGCACACGCCGCCGACCTCGGTCGCGCGGTGCGCAGCTCGGACCTTGGTGATCATCCCGCCCACGCCGACGCCGCTCACGCTGCCGCCGGCGAGCGCGAGCAGCTCCGGGGTAAGCGCGCGGACCTCAGGGATCAAAGAAGCGGAGGGATTCGAGCGCGGGTCCGCCGTGTAGAGGCCCTCCACGTCGGAGAGGATGATCAGCGCCTCGGCCTCCACCAGCGCCGCGACCAGCCCCGCCAGCGTGTCGTTGTCACCGAACTTGAGCTCGTCGACCGAGACCGTGTCGTTCTCATTGATGATGGGCACCACATTCTGCCGGAGCAGCAGCGCCAACACGTGCCGCGCATTCAGATAGCGGCGGCGATCCTGAACGTCGTCGTGCGTGAGCAGCAGCTGGGCGACGTGTCGGCCTTTCTTCGCGAAGTGCTCTTCGTACGCTTGCATCAGCCGGCTCTGTCCCACCGCCGCGCAGGCCTGTTTGCCGGGAATGTCCTTGGGCCGAGCGCTCAACCCCAGCCGCTCCACCCCCAACGCGATCGCGCCCGAGCTCACCACCACCAGCTGCCGCCCCTGCGCCGCCCAGAGCAGATCTTCGGCAAGGGACTCGAAGTGTTCGCGGTTGAAGCGCCCCGTGGACGAGGTCAGGGCGCCCGTCCCCAGCTTGACGACGACGCGCTTTGCCGAGACGAGGGCCTGCCGCTCCGAAAGGGCCATAGTCCGCCTGAGTGTACAGGCTGTGCAAACGGCCGCCATCCGCGTTAGAGCCTCAACCGACCTTAAGAGAGAAGCGTGAGAGAGATCTTCGGAAATACCCTGGGCCTCAAGCCCAGCGAGCTGCGGTCCCTGCGTAACACCTACCGCCGCCGCGTCTCTCCGCGCGAGGTGGTGAGCTCAGAGCTCGCGCGCCACCTGACGGAGCTGTCCCGAGAGACGGGTCGCCAAATCGGCGTGCTCCTTAACCGCAAGGGCGACGTCGAATGGGTCATCGTCGGCAACGCGCACAAGCTCGAGCTGCCCGAAGTGGGCCGCGCGCGCGCCGGTCAGGTCCGCCTCCGCGGCCTGCGTCTGATCCACACCCACCTCAAGTCGGAGGCGCTCACCAAGGACGACCTGACCGACCTCGCGCTCTTGCGGCTGGATCTCGTCGCTGCGATCGGCGTGCTCGACAATGGCCTGCCCGGCGTTCTCCACGTGGGGCACCTGCTCCCCGCCAACGGCACCGACGCGCTCTGGAGCACGCAGACGTTGCCCTCCGTCCACGGCGTGCAGCCGGACGTACTCGAAACAGTGGACGCGCTGGAGGAAGAGTTCGCACGCGCCGTCAATGCCCGCACCGTGGATGGGCGAGACCGGGCGATCTTGGTCGCCGTTTGTCTCGATGGAAACCGCGGCCGAGCGGAGGCCTCCCTCTTCGAGCTCAAAGAATTGGCGCGCACCGCCGGCGTTGAAGTGCTGGACGCGGTGCTGCAGATGCGGCGTGAAGCGGATCCACGCTACCTGATCGGTCGCGGCAAGCTGGAGGACCTCAACCTCCGCTCCATGCAGCTGATGGCGGACCTGCTCATCTTCGACAAAGACCTCTCACCCTCACAGGGCCGGCACATTGGCGAAGAGACCAGCCTCAAGGTGCTGGACCGCACCCAGCTCATCCTCGACATCTTCGCGCAGCGCGCCCAGAGCGCGGACGGCAAGCTTCAGGTCGAGCTCGCGCAGCTCAAGTACATGCTCCCGCGCCTCTCTCAGAGCGACAACTCACTGTCGCGTCTGGCGGGAGGAATTGGCGGCCGTGGTCCGGGTGAAACGAAGCTGGAGATCGATCGCCGCCGCGCACGCGATCGCATCAACCACTTGGAGAGACGAATCGACGCCCTCTCCAAGGAGCGCGAAGTGCGCCGCGCCCAGCGCACCCGCCGCGACCTGCCGGTCATCTCCATCGTCGGCTACACCAACGCGGGCAAATCCACGCTGCTCAACCGGCTCACCCACTCCACTGTGCTGGCGGAGAACAAGCTCTTCGCGACCTTGGATCCTACCAGCCGCAGACTGCGCTTCCCCCACGAGCGCGAGGTGATCATCACTGACACCGTGGGCTTCATCCGAGATCTGCCCAAAGATTTGGTCAACGCTTTCCGAGCCACGTTGGAAGAGCTCTCTGGAGCGGACCTCTTGCTCCACGTCATTGACGCCGCGGACCCTGCGCGCGACGAGCAGGTGGCCGCGGTGGAGAAGATCCTCTCCTCGCTGGACCTCGCGCAGACGCCGCGTTTGAAAGTCTGGAACAAGGCCGACGCCTTACCTCCGGGAGAAGCGGTGGAGTTGGCGCAGCGAGAGGGGGGTGTGGTGGTGAGCGCGCAGACCGGTGCAGGGCTGGATCAGCTGCTCGACAAAGCGGATCGCACCCTCTTCGCCGAAGGCGCCACGCCTGAGTTGGGCACCGTCGGCACCACTCAACGCTCTCTGGGCGCGGCGGGCGACAGTCGACCCATTACGGGAATCTCCGAGTCTTGAACGTTGAATCCAAGGCCACGCGCTTGAGCACTTCGCGCAACGGAGCGCCTGAGCGCGCTGCCGTCTCCAGGTTGGAGAGCAGACAACCGTCCGCGGCGGGGACCTCGACGCGCCGGGCGCTGAAGCGGAAATACTGGCGGGCGACGCAAGAGTGGAAGAGCTGACTCTCATCGATGACTTGAGTCAGCTCCACCGCGTCCGCCAATTCTCGGGTGTCGCTGGAGTGAACCGCTGGAACCGAGGCGGTGGAAATGGGAAGCGCGGCAGCGAGATTGCCCTGCGCATCGAACAGCCGCTCTTCAGTGCGTTCGCGGCCCAAAGCGTCGAAGCCTTCGCTCAAGAAGCCAGGAGGGTTGATGGTGGTGAAGTGACACCCACCACAGACGACACCCGAAGTCAGCTGAGTCACCGCCTCGCGCGTGGTGAGCCCTTCCGTCGGACCGGGAGGCTCGGTGCTGACGTTGGGCGGCGGCGCGCCGACCTTCTGACAGAGCAGCGCGTTGCGAACCAGATAGCCCTTATGAATAGGGCGCGTGGTCGCGGTACCAGTGGCCAACATCGCCGCGCGGGTGATGAGCCCCGCGCGCTTGGAAGAAGTCAGCTCGGGAGCCGGCCCCGTCCCTTCCCAAGCCGGAACGCCGTAGATACCGGCGAGGAAGTCGTCTTCAGCGTAGGAGTGACGGTCCTTGAGAAAGTCGCTCACCGATCCGCCGCCGCTGAGCGTGGAGAAGGCAGACTGCAACACGTCATCCACCATCGACGCTCGACCCGTCGAGGGCGGGAGCTGCGTCCCCGAGAACGCCTTAAACACAGGGTCCGCGTTGAGCGCATCCAGCGGCGGAAGCTCGCTGAGCCGCAGCCACTCCGTCACGAAAGGATCCAGCGAACCACGAACCTTGGGTGAAGCCAGGATTCGATTCAGCTGTGCGTCGTAGACATCGTCCTTGAGCAAGTCGCCCGAGGTGGCGGCCTCCCAGAGCGCGTCGTCGGGAGGCGCCTGCCAGAACTGATAGGACAGCCGAGCCGCCAACTCATAGGCGGACAACGGAGCGCGGGCTTGAGCATCATCCGCACCGTGCTCTATCCGATAGAGCGTCTCCGGGGCCGTGAGCACGGCCGCCACCACGTCCGCGACTGCAGCCGCTGCGACCGGAGTGGTCCCGGCAATGTCCGCATAGAACGTGACGTCCTCCGCGCGCAGAGGCTGGCGCAACGTCCGAGCGCCCCACCCCTTCACAAAATTCTCCAGACACATCCTGTCGTTCGTCGTCGAAGCGTCCGTGGCGCAAGTGCCGAGCATCCGGCGAATGCGGGTCGCGTTCGAAGTGAGCCCGCGCGCCAGCTCCACCGCCGTGTCGTAGCCCGTATCGATCTGCGCCTGCTGAATCGCTTGGTCCCCGCGCGCGTAGCCGCCGCGCAGATCGCCCGGAGCGGGCGTGCGAAGGTCCGCCGGGTAGCGAGCAAAGGTCGCCGCCGAGCCCTGCCAAATCGCCTGCCCCTCATCCGGGTTGGCGCGCATCACCGCGTCTTGAAGCGTGCTCTCCAACTCCGAGCGCGACAGCCGCGGCAACGGAAGCTCCGCCGGGGTCGCCGCCTCATCGCAGCGAAACACCGGAGCGGAGGCCTGGCCCGGAACGAAGGTGTCTGCCCCCTCCCTTTCAGACGTTGCGGATCCCACGCAGCCCGAGGCCGAGAGGAGACCGGTCAAAACCAACGGGGTGAGACTTGCACGCGCGTCGAACATGAACGAGCTATGCGCAAGTTCGTCCGATTTTTTCCTCGCACTCGAGCGCACACGTTCTACGCAGCCCAAGTGACCGTTACCCGTGAAGGCACACACCGCCGCACGTTGACCAAGCCCGTCCCCGCAAGCGAACGCGATGGGCAGGGGCGCCCCCACCGGCACCCTCGCTCAACAGACCAACGATCCATCAGGACCGCGCTCCGCTCTAGAACAACCCCTTGCACTGCCCATTGTCCCCGCACACCGGCGTCGGCGGGGTGCACCGCACGCAAGCGTTCCCGCCCGCCCCGCAGTCCCGCCGCGTGTTCCCAGGCTTGCAGACGTTCCCGTCGCAGCAGCCGTTGCACGACGTCCCGTCACAAATGCACGCCCCGTTCGAGCAGATCTGACCCGGTCCGCACGCGGTGGCCCGAGCCCCCGCGCCGCACACGCATTGCCCATTGGCGTTGCATCGATCCGAATTCGTAGGCGAGCAGGCCTTGCACGCGCTGCCCTTGTCGCCGCACGCGGTGGCGCTGGGCTGAGTACAGACTGAGCCGTCGCAGCAACCGTCCGGGCAGGACGCCGCATCGCAGCCGCAGTTGCCGTTCACGCAACGCTGTCCCGCGGCGCAGACCGGTCCACTGCCGCAGTGGCATTCGCCGTTCTGGCAGCTGTCCGCGCCGACGCCGCAAGCGCCGCACTGCTGAGCACCATTGCCGCACGCCTGCGGTGTGTTGCCCGGCTCGCAGGTTCCATTGAGGCAGCAGCCCGCGCATGAGGTCGCGTCGCACGCGCACTGCCCGGTCACGCAGTGCAGACCGGGAGCGCACTGTGCCTGCCCGCCGCAGCGGCAGTTGCCGTCACTCCCGCAGGCGTTGGCCCTTTGCAGATCACACGACTTGCAGGCCTGGCCGCCCGCGCCGCACGCGTTGACCAGCGGGGGAGCAACGCACGCTTCGCCCAAGCAGCAACCGTTTGGGCAGTTGTTCACGTTGCAGCCGGAGCACGCGCCGTTCGAGCAGGTCGCCGGCGCGGTGCAGCTCTGGCAGGTCACCCCGCCCACGCCGCAGGACTGGCTGTCGTTGAGCCCATTTGCGAAGCAGACGTTCCCGCGGCAACAACCGGTGGAGCAGGACTTGCCGTCGCAGATGCACTGGCCGCCCGAGCAGCGTTGACCTGCGCCGCAAGCGGGAGAATTCCCACACAGGCAGGCGCCATCCGCGGAGCAGCGATCCGCGGTGTTGAGATCACACGAGGAGCACGTCTGGCCGTCGATTCCGCAGCGCGTGAAAGAGCGATCGCGGCATTGCGAACCGTCGCAGCAGCCGGGGCACGTGGCTGCGTCACACACGCAGCGGCCCCCTGAACATTTCTGTCCCGCGCCGCACGCGCTGTCGTCGCCGCAGCGGCAGCTCCCGCCGGAAGAGCAGCGGTCCGCCTTGGTGCGGTCGCACGTCTTGCAGGATGCGCCGTTCGCCCCGCAGCTGGCCAAGTCTGGGATCTTGCAGACCTTGCCTTCGCAGCACCCCGAAGGACACGACACCCCGTCGCAGATGCATTGGCCGCCCGAGCAGCGCTGGCCCTCACCGCACTCCGCGTTGGAGCCGCACAGGCACTGACCATTGAGGCACTGGTCCGCGCGCTGCCGCTTGCACCCAACGCACGCATTGCCCGCGGTGCCACACGCGGTCAGGCCCTGCGGGTTGCAGGTGCTGCCCGAGCAGCAGCCGGTGGCGCAGGAAGTGGCGTTGCACCCGCTGCAGACGCCGCCGGTGCAGGTTTGACCTTGCGGGCAGACATTGCACGTGCCTCCACCCGCGCCACACACGTCCGGAGACGTCCCTGGCATGCAGACCTCGCCGGCGCAGCAGCCGGCGCAGCTGGTGGTGTTGCACACGCAGACGCCGCCGCTGCACATCTGCCCTGCCGCGCACGCCGCTTGACCGCCGCAGCTGCATTGGCCGCTGGCGCAGCCATCCGAGACTTTCGCATCGCAGCTCGCGCAAGAACCGCCGTCCAGAGTCACGGTGCCGCCGTCGGTGAGCACCACCACGCCGCCACCGAACCGAACTGGGACTTCGACTTGGGTGGCGAGCTTGACCGTGACGCGCACGTCCGCGCGGCTGACGACCACGTTCTCGTGAAGCGCTTCCACTTCAACCGCGACCTCGACGCCGTCCCACGAATCCGGGAGCAGCAAGCGCAAGCTCTGGCCGCTTTCGAGCGGGCCGCCCGCGGGAACCGGCGCAGTGACAGGTCCCTTGGCCTCGCCTTCGGGAGGACGCACCTTGACCCGCAGCTGAGAGATCGTGAGCTCGCTGTGCTGCTCGGTGATGAGCAGCGACGTGCCCGCGGCTTGGGAAGGATCGCGACAGCTGGTCAGCGCCGCCGCGAGAAGCAGCGTGGCGCCCAACAACACCTGAACTCGCGAAGCAGAGCGGGCAGTGGTCATTTGCTGAGGTCCTGTGTTCCCAGAGTGGTCGCCGAGGGCGTCGGCGCGGTCAACACGTACGTCGCGGATGCGGCTCCCACAGCCACCACGCCCACCGCGGTCCAGAACCACCACTTGCGAAACACAGTGTCGTCCTCGGTGGTGACTACGGAGTCAACGAGCGGCGGGGTTTGAGGGTCTGAGCCACCCACAGCCAGTGGCGTGAGCGGGTTCTGCACGGGCGCGCTGGGGATCGCCGGCGAGTCGGAGCGGACTTTCTTCTCCGCGGCCACCCGCTGCTGCGCTTCCGCCAAATCCATCTCGCGGATCAACTGTTCGACGAGATCCGCGTTCTTGGGACGCGTCGACGAGGAGACGAGGTACCGCCGGTACAGGAACGCCGCCTTGCCCGGGTCTTTGAGCTGACGCTGGCACTGCGCCAAATTGAAGAGCGTCTCGGGGCGAGGGTCGCGCCGGTATGCCTCCTCGTAACCTGCGAGCGCCTCCGGGAAGCGCCCCATCTCGTATGCCTTGGACGCCTTGCGATACGCCTCCACCGCCTTGGGCGGCGCCACCGCGTACGCGGGCGTCGTGCTCAGGTACGCGATGAGGCCCACGGCCAGGGCGCTGCGCGCCAGATCAATTCCCATAAGGATCCAGAAGGTCGTCTCGGTTGTTCTTACGCGATTTGGCCTTCACAGCGGGCTTCTGTTTCTTCGCGCCGCTGGATCCTGCGGGCGCCTGGTTGACGAAAGAGACGGAGACCGCCGCGTCCGCCTCGCGAGATGCCTTGACCTCAATGGGCCGATGGGTAGGCAAGAGAAAACGCAAGCCCGCTGCTTCCGCGGCTTGATCCACGTCCAGCTCCAATGGAGTGCGCCCGAGTTTCTCCCCCGTGTCGACGCGCACCACTTCCGCTCCCGGCGGCGTGGAGGTCAACGTCCAGCGAACCTGAGGCACCACAGCTGCCGACGCCCCGGTGGGCAACGGCACCATGGGATCGTCCGCGCCAACTTTGATGACCGGCGATTCCGGCTCAAGGCTCAACTTTCGGTCCGCGAACGGCGACGCATTGCGAGCGGCCACGGGTCGAGCCGTCGCACGGGCATTCTCGTCGGGCGCGACCACGCGGTGGACCACGTACGCGGTGACGATGGGAAGACAGACCGCGCCGGCTATCAGCAGCAGCGATCGACCGCGGTGCGAATCCAGGCCCAGCCGCTCCGCTTCCTCCAGCCCCGCTGTGTAGGGCGGAACATCGCGGTGCGGTTGAAGCGCCAGCGGACTCGTCACCTCGGGCGGGAGCGCGGGGGCCGCGCGATTGAACGTCCCGGTGTGCTCGGTGCGAACCGGCATCAGTGCGCTCGCCGGGACCGGCACGTCCGCGCCCAACTCCTCCGAAGCCGCCGGCTGCTGGGGAGGGGTGAGAGACCTGGCGGCCCTCGGATCCAACGCGGCCAGCTCGTCCATGAGGCGCTTGGCCCCGTCCGGATCTCCGTTGAGACGGAACCAAGCCGCGGCGTCCTTAAGACCCCGCACCAGGTCGCTGCTCACGGCGGACGCGGAAGGCGTCTCGGTGTCCGACGGGGTCTTGGGTTGCAAGCGGAACCGCCACAGCCCGGAAGGGGCTCAACTGCGGGAGTCTTTAACGTACATTCTCGCGAAAAATCCAGCCGGGTTGCCTCTCGGGTGCCTCTCGGGTGCCTCTCGGGCATACCCAGACCAAAGGTTCAACCGTCCAGACCGTCCAGGTCCGGACGTTCGAGGCGCGAGAAACTCCGAGGTCTAAAGCTCCGCCTTGGGCTGGCGGGTCATCAGCTCGACCACGGCCGCGCGCGGGCTCTTCCCCTCGTACAAGATTGCGTGGACCTGCTCACAGATGGGCAGCTCCACACCGCTGCGAGTGGCCAAGTCCTTCGCGCTCTGAGCGGTCTTCACGCCCTCCACCACCTGCTTCATGTCTTTGAGGACCTGCGGCAGCGTCTTCCCCTTCCCCAGCTCGATTCCCACCCGGCGGTTTCGTGAGAGCTCGCCGGTACAGGTCAGGACCAGGTCTCCCATCCCCGCGAGCCCCGAGAGCGTGAGTGGATTGGCGCCGCGGCGAACCGCGACTCGGGAAATCTCAGCGAGCCCGCGCGTGATGAGCGCCGCGCGCGCGTTGTCCCCGAAGCCCAGCCCATCCGCCATGCCCGCGGCAATCGCGATG
>JBQTKE010000724.1:0-4621 GCA_052386435.1 Myxococcaceae bacterium | reverse complement strand
GTGTCAACCTGGAGCCGGAGTTTGCCGCGAAGCCCCAGCAACATCTGCCGCTTCTGTTCCGCGATCAGCTCCTTTAGGCCGGCGATCAGCGCTTGCGTCTGGTTCAGCCCAGTGAGAGTCCTGGCTTCGGCCAGCAACTGCTCGGGAATGTTGGTCGCAACTTTTTTGAGCTTGGCCATGGAGGGCAGCTGCAGCGACCGCAATGAACCAATAAAAAATGGAGCGCCCCAATGAAGGGTAGCCGAGGGCAAAACCGCCGACGTACAGCGCGGCGAAGGGCCAAGCGAATCCAAAGTCGAAACCAACAAAGATAGAACGACCCTCTTCGTCTCTTCGCCTCCATCCGTATGGCGGTCTCATCTATTTTTCCTCTTCGTTTCGTTCGCTCTTCACCGACAGACGCGCCCTCGATCCAGTCGGACGTAGCGCTCGTCATCGAGTGTCAAATCGCACTCTCCCTCTGGACAATCGTCGGCGCCTCCATGCACTGCGTATCGAAATCTGCGTTCGGCCCCATCGGGGCGCATCAAGGTGAGCGTGTCCACCCGTGAGCGAATCTGAAATCTGTTGTCCATGTGCTCGAGACACGGCGTTGATACCTGCGGCCCGCAGCGCAGCGAGGAGACGCTCCTGTTCCAAGTGCGAGCCAGCCGTTCCGACACGCACGAAGCGTTCGTTACTCTCCATAAAAAAACCACCCCTCAGCCGATCGCGGTGCATTCTTCCAAACCGATCGAGAACGAAGCTCCGGCGACATTTACCCCGATGGTTTGCTCGTCTGCGTAGTGGATCTGCCCCACGACAAGAAAATCACCCTGCGTCGGTAGTTCTTTTAGGGCGGGACCGCCTCCGGGGCTTAGGCGGCAGAAGCCCGTCAGCACCAACGGACCTGGCGGACCAGAGCAGCGCGCGGTGAGCTACCCCGACGGCACCGTTGCGCTCATCTCTTCGAACGGGAAAGGCGAGGTTTCAACCAGCGTGATGAGGCCCAGTGGCGAGGTCTTTACGCGGACCGGATCGGTCTCACGTCGAGGGATTGTCTCACGTCCAGGTCATTCCCAAGCCTGTATTCCAGATCACGCATGGCCTACCTCTTCCGACAAAGAGTTCTTGATCCAGTTTTCGCCCCAAGACGCGTCAACGCACCTCCGCTGCCTCGAGGACACGGCGCAGCTCTGCCAGGTGCAACTCGAACGCTCGGACGCGGAGAGGATCTTGAATCCTTCCTTGCCGGTAGGGAGATTGGGCCGCCAGAGCGGCCAGCCCTTCCACTGTGAGCGGCTTCTCCTTGAGCACCCGCTCGACGTGATCGTGATCTTTGGGGTCCATCCGTTCCAGCTTCGCCATGATCAGGTCGTGTGGATGGGGGATCACCACGCGTACCTTTGGTACGTCATCGAATTCGAAGTGCTTCGCACGCGCGCGCCAGTCGATTGGTGCCGCGAAGGTCTCGGGTGCCCACACCTCGACCCACGTTCCGTGACGGTCGTGGTACCAAGAAAGCTCGCCCATCAGCGCCTGAACGGAATCCGCCTTGGAGGAAGGCTCGCACCAGATATCCACGTCCCTGCTCACCGGAGGACTGCCGAGCCAGAATGCGAGCGCGCTGCTGCCGAACACGACCAGCTCACCCTCGCCAATCAGCCGAGCCGCGTCCGTTACGATGCGCCAGACGTTTCGTTGATCGACCATTGAGGGAGGTCCGTAAACGGGTGTGAGGCGAGCGCAGAATGGAGCGGAACTTCCGCTTTCCAGCTCGCGGGTGGCTCATTGCTCTCAAGCCAGGCAGCCAGGTGTCCGTTTCCTTCCAGGCAATCCCGCCAGAGTGAGTCGAGCTCAGGCCAGCGGGAGGGATGCTCCTGCAGCCAGCTCTGGGTTCTGCTCAAGGCAACAGGGTCTCGCCGGACGTAGGCATACCCCTTCCGGGCGTGGCGAATCAGCCGCTCGAGCCGTTGGTCGGGGGTGACGCCCATAAGTCGCAATATAGCGGGGCCAGCCCCAGGTCGCACCCCCCTTCCCATTCGAGATTGGCCACGGGTCCGAGCTGAACGCGACGAGCTCCTTTCGATTTGAGGGCCTCACCTCCTCGCTCTGCAGCAGAGATCCGAGGTCCGTGCCAAGCGCGGCAGAGGAAACGTTCGGTGGAGAGAGTCGCGGTTTAGGCACGACCATCCCAGCGAGGACAGAAGGGACGGGGCTGGACGATGTCACGAGTCAGTGAGCTCGCCGATACCACGCGTATCTTGATGACCGGTATAACAATCGTTATACTGACGGCATGAAGACCGCGATCTCGATTCCCGACCGGATATTCCGTGAGGCTGAACAAACAGCGAAGCGGCTCAAGGTCTCGCGCAGCGAGTTGTATCGACGAGCGCTGGAAGCATTCATTGCATCGCAACGTGATCGTGAGGTGACGGCTTCATACGATGCCGCCTTCTCTAGCCCCGAATCTCAAGACTTGGAGCGCTTTCGCCGCGCCGCCACACGCAAGGCTCTTATTGAGGTGGAGTGGAAAGAGTGAAGCGAGGACAAGTGTGGTGGGCTGATTTGAACGAACCGCGTGGATCCGAGCCCGGCGGGCGGCGCCCAGTGCTCATCGTGCAAGACGATCTACTAACCGCCAGCCGGTTGGCGACCGTCATGGTCGTGCCATTGACCACAAATCTGCAGCGAGCCCTCGCCGCAGGAAACGTGTCGCTCGGCACATCAGAAACCGGACTGGCAAAGGAGTCGGTGGCATTGGTCTGTCAGGTTCTTACCTTGGACAAAGGGTTTCTCGACGAGCTCGCGGGTTCCCTGTCCCGCAGAACCCTACAAGCGATCGACATCGGTCTTCGCCTCGCCTTCGATCTTCGCTGATTGGGCTTCGAACCCATGGGGCTTCGGGATTGTACGCGCTTCACCGGCGGCACGATCCATCCCGCCTACGAGCCGTTCCCGCCAAAGTAGCTATTGCGCGTCATGTGTCGATGTAATGCAATTAGTAATACAAATGACGACCCGAACCGTACGGTTGGACGACGAGGCGGAGCGGCTCCTTCGGGAGATTCGCAGCAAGACCGGCACGTCCGTCTAGGGAGCGCTCAAGCGCGGGCTCGAGGTTGCGGCACGCGAGCTTCGAGAGCAATCCGCGCCCCATCTCTAAGAGGTGTTACGACAGCTCGATCTTGGCGAAGGCGGCTACGCCGCTGCGCCCGCACGTCAAGCCAAGCGCGCAATCCGCGATCTGCTTCGGAAGAAGAAATGATCCTGGTGGACACTGGCCCATTGGTCGCGATCTTTGAGCCACGCGACGCGGACCACGCGCAGAGAGCGCGACCATGAACGACGTTACCCCGGCGACTATCGGATGCGATCTCGGCGACACGAAGAGCGAGCTGTGCGTGTTGCGTCCGGACGGGAGGCTGGAACCTCCCAGGCCGGTGCGCACGAACCCGGGAGAGGACCAGTCCCTGCGAACGCCGGAGCTCTCAGCGGCTTCGAGTCGCGCGAGCCCCTGCCGCAAGTTACGGATTGCCTACGGCGACACCGACGCGATCGCCGTCCTCAGCGTCGGGTCCGCCTTGAGCCTCTCGGCCCAGTCCTTGATGCTGCGAGTGCGCTCCAGCTCTTTCGTCTCCTCGACCTCGAGGTCCGGAGTGAGCCCTACGCCGTCCAGCTTCTCGCCCCAGGGCGCCTCGAAAACGCCCACGGTGTACTTCAGCGCCCAGCCATTCGAGAGCGGCTCGACGCGCTGGACGTTCCACTTTCCCCCCGTCTTCCTGCCAATCACCTTCGCCTTGCGCCCGTACTTGAGCGCAGCCGCGAGAATCTCCGCGCTCGACGCCGTCTCCGAATCCACCAGCACGGCGGTCGGCAGGTTGACCGGCACCAGCAGCTGGCCCCTGGCGACCTGCGCCTTCTTCAGGCCGGAGCGATCCACAAGGCTGGCCAGCGTGGCTCCGGGAGAGAGCACCATCCCCGCACAGTCCATCATCCGGTCGAAGAGCCCCCCCGCGTTGTCGCGCAGGTCCAACACCAGACCCCGGGGGTTCTGACGCACCAAAGCGTCCAGGGCGCGCCGCAAGTCGGCCGGCGTCTGCTCGGAGAACGCATTGATCCGTACCAGCGCCACGCCGCCCGGCGTGAGCTCGGCGGTGACGCTCGGAATCTGAACCCTCCGACGAGTCAGCTTAACGTCGAAGACGTTGTCGGCGCGCAGCGTGGTCAACGACACCGATGTCCCTTCTTTACCGCGCACCCTGGCGACAATTTCGTCGAGCGGTTCGCCCTTGAAGAACCTCCCGTCGACCTTGAGCAGGCTGTCCCCCGGTTGAAGGCCGCCGCGCTCGGCGGAGGAGCCGGGCAACACGTCGAGCACGTTCACGACTCCGGACTGTTCGTCCTTTCGGATCACCACGCCGACCCCAACCAGCTCGCCCGCCAGACCGGACTTGAGCTCTGCCAGCTCGTTCGGGCTGAGCAGCGCGTCCCACTTGCGCTTGCCTCCATCGCTGACCATACCGGCGGTCGCCGCGCGCAGAAGCTGCGACTCCGTGGCGCGGACATCGAGGTGATGCTTGGCGAGGAGCTCCTTCGCCTCGCGGAATACCTGCTCCCCGCCTTTGAACTCGTCCTC
>JBQTKE010000723.1:0-3054 GCA_052386435.1 Myxococcaceae bacterium | reverse complement strand
GTCAGAACCTCGCAGCTCCGGTTGTCCAGAATGACCACCGCGGCATCGCTGACCCCCAGCGCCTGCAGAGCGTGAACGTGCTCCCGAACCAGAGCCTCCGTCTCCTGCTGAAGCTCCGCATCCAGCGTCGTGGTGATCCGTCCCTGACCCGGCGCGAGCCCACGAACCCACTCCGTGAAGTGCAGCGCCGAAGGAGCTGCCGCGGTGCTCAAGCGCACCGGCTCACGCCCAGCCCTCTCCAGCTCGTCGAGCGCCGCACGAGCAGTGACAGCCATTCGGCCCAACACCACCCGTTGCCGAGCCCTCGCCGCGTCCAGATTCCGAAACGGATTGTAGTCACTCGGCGCCTTCGGAAGCCCAGCGAGCAACGCCGCCTCCGCAAGCGACAGATGAGACGACGGCTTCCCAAAGTAACGCTGACTCGCCGCCTCAATCCCCACCGTCCCCGCGCCATAGGAAACGCGGTTCAAATACTGCTCCAAGATCTCCCGCTTGCTCATGGCACGTTCAATCCGCAGAGCATTCACCGTCTCCGTCACCTTCCCCCGGAACGTGCGCGGGTGAGGCTGAACGCGCCGAGCCAATTGCATCGTGATCGTCGATGCCCCTGACACCACCCTGCGCCGCTTCAAATTGTTGAGCACCGCGCGCGCCACCCCCTGCCAGTCCACGCCCGTGTGCTCGTAGAACCGTTGATCTTCGACCGCGAGCGTCGCCTCCACCACCAGCGGGTTGATCTCCTCCAGCGCCAGCCAGCGCGCGCGCTCACCGTTCTCATTCACCGCTTCACGTAGCAACACGCCCTTGCGATCGAGGATCTGCTGCGACTGCGAGAAGCGAAGCTGTTCGATCCACGCCGGCTTCACCGACAGCGCCGACAGAACAGCGATCCAGATCCCGAGCGCCGTCAAAAGCACCCGTCTCGCAGCCCTCCCGTCGACGCTGCCCAGCGAGGCCAAGATCAGCGCGGTGCGATCTCTACACCTCTTCAGCGAAGCCAGATCGAGCCGCTTCACGGCGCAACCTCCACCTCGTCAATCGCCGAGCGCCCGGTGGTGTTTGGATCGTACATCGCCTCCGCGGATGCCCCCGGTCGCAGGTACTTCCCCGGAGTCGTCGCGCGCGCCAGATAGACGTAGTCGTACGACCCGGCGGGAAGCTCATCCGCGAAGAACGCCACCCGAGCATCCCGCGTTTCCTGGAACGAGAGCGTCTTCAGCCCATTAAGCACCTTCTCATCCGCAGGCCCCAACGAGACCTTCTCCGTAGTCGCCAAATTCGTGTTGAGCGGCTCCAGTCCCGCAGGGAGCTTGTCGTCAATCGCCACGTAGTTCCGCGCCTTGTCGCTGACGACAGACAGTCGCACCCGCAGCACGCTGCCGAGCGGAACCTTTTTCCCCTCGAGAGATCGACCTTCCAGATCCTCGTAGCGGCGCGACACCGTGAAGCCATGCACTTGCGGCAGCCGATTCTTCGGCGTGAGCGGCATCTCATACTTCGCGCGCACCGTGAGAAAAGTAGGCGTTCCGCTGCCGGATTCCATCGCCACCCGAGCCAGTCCTGCCGCGCCTTCACGCACGCCCAGCTGCTCGGCTGGGACACTGTACCGTCGCAGACTCGGCGTCACCGCCTGCATCGCCGAGACCGGCACTGACGCACCCGCCACACTCAGCTTCAGCTGCGGCGCCTTGCCCGCAGCGCGCGCGCCCACCAGCCTCGCCACGCCCATGATCCCGTAAACGTTCTCCTGCGTGTTGCCCCAGATGCCGTACGACGTCTTTCGCTTAAGCAGCCCCGTGAGAAGTTTTCCGGCGCCATCACTCGCCGCCTTCGGATCCGCGAACGCAAGCAGCGCCGCCGCATGGGTTCGCAGCGGCGAGCCCATCGACCAACCCTGGGCGCGGGCTCCCTCGTACCAAGCCTCGGTCGGGTTCTCTGTCGCCGCCTTGCGCACCGCCGCGAGCAGAGGCTCCGCGAGCGCCTTATCCCCGCCACCTTCGCTCACCGTCACGGCGAGCATCGCCAGCCCGAACGGCGTGAGCTTCTCTTTCTCGCGGAAGAGCGTCGACACATACGCCGGCTGCGCACGCCCGAGTCGATTGAGCGTGAGCACCATCAACGCGCGGGTATCTCCGTCCGCCATGCTCGCGTGAGGCATCTCCTCGGTGATCGCCCCTTGACGCAGCGACGTCTCGAGGTAGTCCCCCATCCGCTTGAGCGCCTCGTCCGGCACCTCGAAGCCGCGCTTCTTGCCCTCGATCAGCGCCGTCAGCCCGAACGTGGTGCCGAACGCATGCGGCGCGTCGCTGCCCGGCCAGTACGCCAGTCCTCCCGAAGTCGTCTGGAAGGACAACAGCCGCTTGATGCCTGCCTCTGCATAAGCGCGCAGCTGCTTCTCGTCGACCGTGACCCCCATCTCCGGAAGAAGATCCTTCAAAACAACCAGCGGATAAGCGGTGCTGGTCGTCTGCTCTATGCAGCCGTTTGGATAGGTCATCAGCCCGCGAACCGAGTCGCCCAGCTCAGAGAGCGCCGTGGTCGAGACCGTCACTTCGACCTCGGTGCTCCCCGGCAGTCGCTCCGCGGGAAGTGGAATCGTGACCGCGTCCGAGCCGCGCACTTGCGCTGACGCCACCCGCTGCTGCTTCGCACCTGCGTCAAGGATGGGCAGCTTCACCTCCACCTCATCCGTGGCCTTGCCCATCTTCGCGGACAGCCGCATCACCAACTCTCCTCGGCCATTCACCGTCACCGGCAGCTTGAACGTCGTCGACGCACCCGGCTTCACACTGGCGCGCGACACCAGCTCGCCTTGGGCCGTCAGTCCCGCCAGATTCATCGCTGCGATCTCGATCTGTTCTTCGCGCTCCGATCCGTTGAACACCAGCGCTTCCAGAGAGAAGCGATCGCCGGGATAAACGAAGCGGGGGAGGGTGGGCTGCACCATCAGCGGTTTGCGGAGCGTGACCCGCGCGTCGCCGCTGCCCGCGCGTCGCTGCACGTCGCTCATCACGACCATGATCCGGTACGTCGTGAGGTTGTCCGGCAGCGTGG
>JBQTKE010000722.1:0-21281 GCA_052386435.1 Myxococcaceae bacterium | reverse complement strand
ACGGGTGCGCCCCATCGTGGGCGCTGGCGGTGGTTGCGATCCAGAGAGCTTGGCCAACCGCTGCGAGGACGGCTACGTGTGTCCCACCGGCCCGAAGACGTGCGCGGTCGGAAATCGCCCGGGCATCACGTCGCTCGAGTACTTCAACCTGGGCAGCTCCGTGGTCCGCATCGTCATCAAGGGCACCGACGCGGACGGCGACTTGGCGGACTTCCTGGTTCAGTTCCTGGACAACGTGGGTCAACCGATTGGGGGTCGCGTCGCGCTGGCGTTCGACGCGCCGGTGAAGGGTCAGACCACCTTCGCCGCCGCGGGGACCCTCGACTTCAAGCAGACCCAGCTCACGCTGCCGCCCAACTCCATCCGCGCCAGCGTTCGCGACGCGTCCAACACGGAGAGCTTAGAAGCCGGCCCGGTGGCGTTGATGACGCTGCCACCGCGCACCGCGACACAGGCGTGCGATCTCAAGAAGCTCTCCGACAAGTGCAACGCCGGAACGTTCTGCAAGGAGACCACGCCCGGTGGAGGGACCGCGACCTGCGTGACCGGCGCGACCCCTGCCATCACCGGAATGCCCAAAGCGTTTGCAGCACCAGATGGAAGCCGGCGAGTCACCGTGGAAGGAACGGACGCGGACGGCGACATCACCTACCTGGTCCTGACTTTCAAAAACGCCCAAGGCGCGACCGTTCCGCTGGATACGGACGGCAACTTGAGCCCAGAGCCGTCCCCGGTGCTCATCTTCGGAGAGACGAGCGGCACGACCACGTTCTCCGGACGCAGTGATTTGGCGAAGGAGCTCTTCATGAGCACCACCATCACCCAGGTCGCCGTGAAGCTGCGCGACTCAGCGGGGTTGGAGTCTCCGGAGGTCACGGTGCAGATCAGCTCTTTGCCTTCCGTGGCGAGCGGCGGCGGTTGCGACACCCGGCGCTGGGACAACTACTGCGCGGATACGACGCTGGTCTGTGAAGCGGGGACGAACACCTGCAGCGCCCGCTCGAGCTCAGTCACCGCGGTCTGCAACGCGGCCCCCACGCTCACGGTCGGCACGCCAGTGACCGGCAACCTCACGCTGGGAGCGAACCGCTGGCTCCCGCCCACAGGCTGCACGCAGACGGGCGGTGGCCAAGGCAGCGAAGCCGTCTTCAAATTCACTACCACCGCGGCGAGTGACTTGCGCTTCACCACCAACTTCCCGGAGACCACCGTCGACACGCTGGTCTACATCGCGGACGTTTGCGCGGAGACGCTCCCCGTCTCTGGCTGCGCGGACGACGTGGACTTCGCCGCGGGAAATCTCACGACGGACGGCTTCGCGCGCAATGTCCCCGCGGGAACGCATTACGTGATTGTCGACTCGTGGCCGCAGGGCAAGCCGGGGATTGGAACGGGAGCGTTCAAGCTCAACGTGACCGAGGTGCCGCTCCTCAACGCGGGCGAAGCCTGCGATCCCGTCCTGCGAGCCAACCGCTGCAGTGGAGCGCTGCGCTGCAAGCCCAACGCGGGCTACTCTGCCTGGGCCTGCGGATAAACAAGCCAACGACCGAGGACGCGCTTCGTATTCATAAACGAGCGCGCGGACACTAAGGCGCGGGTGCGTTCCCGGCCACCAGAACTGTGGTTCGCGTGCCCGGGTTTTGCTTTTCAAGGCGCGAAGGTGAGGCTCCACCCGCCAAGTGTTCCGACGTCGTCGCTTTCCCCGGGTCCCTCGTATTTCCTCAGGAATCGAGAACGCCGGACCTCTTGGGCGAGGGGCAATACATAACCGGGCCCTAAGCGACAATTCACACCGCCAGCGTATCCCTGGGGCTCCGTGTCTCCAGGGACGTGTTGACTGATGAGTGACAGATCCGTTACTCGCTTCGGCCGCTGTATGTCTTTGGAGGAGTCCTACACATGTCTCTTAGTCGCTTGGCTGCGCTGATTGCGCTCGGTGCCAGCGTCGTGGGCTGCAACCCGTACGACCGCTACACCGGCGAAGTGAATGCAGGACCGGTAGATCCCGTTGCGTTTCCTCCGGCGTACCTCGGCGACGATGGTGATCGCCTTCGAAGTGGAACTGGGCAGGTGATCGCGAAGGGCGCATTCGTCGGCGGAACCGCGGTCGACTATTTCCAATTCCCGCTTTCAGCCGCCTTGCTCAAAAAGGTTTCCGCGAACGCGGACACGATGACGCCGACGCAGCCTATCGTTTTGGCGACCGACGGCGCGTCCAGCTCCGCCTCAGTTGGCGGCAAGGCGTACGTCTTTGATCCCGCGGAGAACATCCCGTTCCCGGCGGTCGCGCGGTGCACGCCTCCATCGGCGGAATACGTGTTTGACCCCATCGCCGAAGACGTCTCCAAGGCTGAGCAGGGCGCAATCTTCACCGCGCTGCCTGAGGCCAAGTACAGCGAAGGCTCGGCTCCAACCTGGACGTACAACCCCATCTACGCGCAGGTCCCGGTCACCTCGAACGGCAACGCGTGCCAGAGCATCAAGAGCGAAAAGACGCTCCTGGCTTCCAGCAACGTCAACGTTGCCAGCACCGTGAATGCGTCCGGTGTCGCCACCGGGACCGCGGATGGCAAGTACCTCGCTTGGGCGGTGATTGACCCGGGGGCAGGGGTCTACCGTTCGACGGAGTTTGACGCCGCCGGCAACCCCACGACCACCGGCGTGGGCATTCAGAGGTGGGGTTGGCTCCGTAAGTACCTGCTCGCGTACATCGACGGTGGCTACATCCCCACGACGTCGGTTGCGGTTGGTGCTCAGACCCAATTGCAAGCGGTTGCTCAGACTCTCTACATCCCGCTGCAGGTGCTGGTCGACGGAGCGCCTGAAGCGGGCGCGACTGGACAGGGCTACGACGTGCTCGACGCCACGCGCTCGCAGATGGGCTACTCGCCGATCTGCCGCGTGAGGACGTACAACACTGGCGCTGCCGTGGCTCCCGGGACGCTGCCCAAAGACGCCGCCACCATCAACACGCTCTACGGAGCGACGCTGGCGGACGCGGTGCCTGCTTACGTTTTCTGCCTCCAGCCCAACTAGGCCACGACTATGAAAAAGACCCTCAACAGCTCCGGAGTCGCTTTCCTGCTCGTGACGCTCCTGTCCGCGCAGGTGGCCTACGCCGTCGGCGACCAGACCGGTCGCCTCCGCGGCACCATCATTGATGCCGCCACCAAGACCACGCTCCCGGGCGTGGAAGTGAAGATCTCCTCTCCGTCGCTCATTGGCGGCGTCCAGACCCGCTTTACCTCAGACGACGGTAGCTTCGAGTTCGACAAGCTGCCCGCGGGTGAGTACGCACTCGAGGCCAGCTACGAGGCCACCAAGCCGATGAAGCGCGCGACCCAGGTTCAGCTCGGGCAGACCACCGTGCTCAACCTGGATTGGAACCCGGAGTTCGAAGGCTCGGAGACGGTCGTCGTCGAGGGCAAGCCGGCGATGAACGTGGACTCCACCCAGTCTGGCAACGTGCTCACCTCTGGGAGTCAGGGAAAGATCGCGTCGCGCCGTACCTACCAAGACGTGGCGCAGCAAGTGGCCGGCGTCAGCGGCGGCGGCAATCCCAATGTTCGGGGCGGCAGCGCGATCATGAACCGCTACCTCATTGATGGTCTGGACGTGACGGATCCGGTGACGAACACCTTCTCATCGAACATCAACTTTGACTCCATCGCGGCGATTCAGGTCCTGACGGGTGGCATGGAGGCTGAGCACAACTCGCTGGGCGGCGTGATCAATTTGACGTCGACCCAGGGTGGTAACGACTTCCGCGTGGACGCATCCTTTTACGCGAATCACCCCGCGTTGAGCTCGCGCAACAGCTTCGGGGCCACGGCGAACGAGGGTTATAAGCCGTTCAACACGGTTCCGTTGACGCCCGCCTACACGTACTTGGGCAACATCAGCGTGGGAGGTCCCATCATCCGGGATCACCTCTGGTTCAATCTGGGAATCCAGTACTCGAACAACCAGGCAGTTCAGCCGCCGGCGCCGCCGCTCAACGTGCAGGCTCCGCCTCGCGTGTTCCAGGGCATCATGCCGCGCGCGAAGCTCATCTTCGCCCCCAGCTCCAAGCACCGCTTCTCTCTGTCGGGTCTCGCGGACCCGGCAACGATCGACTACCTCGACAACGCAACGACTTCGGCAAATCTCCGAACCGCCCTCGCGTCGCGCCGTCAGAACCAAGGCGGGTTTCTCACGGTGGGTCGTTGGGATTGGTTTATGACCGACACCGCGAGCACGATGGTGCAGGTCGGCTATCAGCAGTCGAGCATCAACACAGGTCCGCAGGGCTACTTCGGAAAGATCGACCAGGACGTCGTCGCTCAGCAGTATTCGGATCCCGACATCACCTACGACTTCAATCGTCCGTATCGGATCAACCAGGACGACGGAACCGTTTGGTACAACAACAACGTTCTGAGCTTGGATAACCGCACGACGATCAGCGCCGAAGGTGCGTTCGATTACCGGTTCAACGCGCTTGGGACCCACGAAGCGTCCATTGGTCTTCAGTCGCGCATCATCACGCAAAGACGACACCTGGAGCTTCCCGGTGGCGCATTCTACGAGGATCGTCAGGGCGGCTCCGGCGAGGCGGGTCTCTGCAATACCGAGACGGGGAAAGGCTGCTACGCGGAGTACACTGCGGAGCCTTTTGACAACGTCAATCGAGGCTGGACCGGGGGCTTCTACGTCAAGGATCGCTGGCGTCCGCTGCCGTTCGTGACGATCAATCCTGGTATTCGGTTCGACTACGGCACCAGCAAGGATGGCTTGGGTCGTAAGGTCAGCGACATGTTCGCGGTGGGCCCACGCTTGGGCGCCATCTGGGACATCAGCAAGAAGCAGGAGACGTTGGTCTACGCCTACTACGGCCGCTCCACGGAGATGCTCTCGCTGCTCGCCGCCTCCAACGCGAACTCCATTCTCATCAACACCAACGAATGGAACCAAGCGACGAAGCGGTACGAGTTCGTTGGGCGCGAAGGCGGCCCCGACGGCGTGATCCTGGATCCGAAGAACACCAGGGCCCCTTCCGCGGACACCATCCAAGTCGGTCTTCGCCAAGCAGTCGGAAAGAGCACGGTGCTCGGTGTGGAATACGTCTTCAAGAAGCTGTCCAATGTCTGGGACGAGGTGGAGACCAATCAGCTCTGGGATCCAAGCGGCACCCGCGTCGTCGGTTACAGGAACGGTCGGCCTGAGCAGATAAAGCTGATCACCACCCCGGACAGCAACACCAACACCTACCAAGGCGTTGACTTCACGGTCACCGGTAACCCCACTCCAAACATCCAACTTTACGGCGCGTACACGTTGTCGTGGAAATACGGACCGGGTTCGGACTCCTTCGGTCAGCTGGCGAACCGCAACCAGTTCTACAACCCTCGACAGAGTCAGTTCTTTTCCGGGTACTCGTTCGGCGACATTCGTCACATGGTCAAGGCCAGCGGATCATTTGCCTTGGGCCCTGTGACCGTTGGTCCGAACCTGGTTTGGCAGTCCGGTGAGATTGTGGATGCCGTGACGTATGCCGTTTCGGATCCACGGGCTGGCGACATCGTACGGTCGCCCATTGGTACTCAGCCGGGCCGTCTTCCGCATTCGCAGCCGAACGACCAGAACACCATCACTGAGTTCCGGTCGCCGGATTTCTTCAACATTGACCTGCGAGTGGTCTACGACATGCACCACCTTCTCGGTGCGCACTTGCAGATCATCGGCGACGCGTTCAACGTGCTGAACCTGGGTCAGGCGACGTCGTATCGAAACGTCGGGGAGCGCGCCAACTTCGGGACCATCGCGACCCGTCAGCAGCCGTTCCGTCTGCAGCTGGGCTTGCGCTTCCTCTACGAATAGCGGTTCAAAGTTTGTGAATTGGAAGGCCCCGAGTCGAAAGGCGCGGGGCCTTCTGCTATCTGGGCGAGCCCATGGTTCGTCTCCTGAGCGTCGTCGTTCTGCTGTGCAGCGCGCCCGCCTGGGCGCAGGTTGACCCTGACAACGAGCCGCCTCTGCAGCAGGCGGAGGATCTCTCGGTACCGCTCACCCCGGTGCGCGAGCGGCGCAAGTTCGCGGTGATGGGCGAGGGGGGCTGGAACTCGCTGTCCGGGTTGGGCGTGAACGGAACCTACCGACTGATGCCGCGGCTCGCGGTGGATCTCGGTCTGGGCTTGGCGAGCACGGGGCTCAAAGGAGGCGCGCGTGTGCGGTTCAACGTGCTGACCTCGCGTTGGACGCCGACGTTCGGGCTGGGCTTTCTGCTCGCGTCCGGCAGCTTCGGTCAGACGGTCGACTTCCCCGCTGCGTTTCCGGGTGATTCGGACTTGCGCTTCCGCGTGAGGCCTTCGCCGTTTCTCCAATTCACGGGTGGCGTGGAGTTCTGCGCGGAGAATGGTTTCACCGCGCTCGCGACGGCGGGCTACGCGGTGCTGCTGGGCAGAAACCTCGACATGATCTCCGGGACGCCGTCAGCGCGGCAGGATCTGTTGCTCAAGTTCGTCTACGGCAGCGCTCTCGTCGTCTCGGCGGCGGTCGGTTACTCGTTTTGAGGGCGTGACTGTAACAGCCAGAGGGCGTCGAACTCACAATACTCGGCGCCTTTGCGAGCGCAGCGCACGTGGTTGATCTTGGGCATCACCGCACTTGGAGCGATCGAGCAGTGTCTGCGGAATGCTCTCCACGGTCCGGAACCCGTAGACCTGCTCGCCCGAGCTATGCTGTCGCGGTTCATGGACAAGCCGCAGGACGCCGCCGACACCGCGATCCGGAAGATCCTCGAGCGGGTGGATGCACGCGTTCGTGCCCAGGTCCGCAACGAGTGGGGACGTCGCCGTCGCGAGCGGCTTCAAGAGCCCTTGTCACCGAACAGTTTGATTGTCCTCGCGGGTCACCGTTCAGCAGGGAAGTCGTCGCTCCTCCCGCTGGTGGCGCAGGCACTGGATCGTCCGTCGGTGGATCTGGACAAGCGCATCGCGGAGCAGCACCAGCGCCCCCTGCGCGAATGGGTGTTGCAAGATGAACCTGGTTTTCGTCGCGCGGAGCGGGAGACTTTTTTGTCCCTGACGCCGACTCAAGTCGTAGCCGTCGGCGGCGGGTTTCTTTCGCTTCATCCGGACTTGCTGACGCCGCACTTCACCGCGATCGTCCCCATCAGCTTCGAGACGTACGTGGAGCGACTCAGCCGCGACCAGAAGCGCCCGCGACTGCGTCCTGAGCTGTCGTTGGATGAAGAGCTGCGTCTCGTTTACCAGGAGCGTGAAGCGAAGCACGCGCGGGGACCGGGGCAGCCGCTGTGGCGCCTGTTCCAACTCATGAAGTCTCTTTGCTGAGGAGTTGGAGCGCTGTCGCGCCAGTGTCTCCTCCCGGCACAAGCTGAGGCGGAGGCAGCGTGGCTTTACACGTTAGCCCTCGCGCACAACGACGGTCGATGTTTGCACGCGCTGACGTTAGGGGCCTACCGCATGCTCTGTCGGGCGGCATGGACACCTCTACCCTCAGTCATCTCCGCAAAGCTCGCCCTGAAGCGAGCTGACTGGTCACGTCGCCGCTGACGTATGCTCGCGACCTGCCATGGCCGGCCGCCTTGTGGTCACGCTTCCTCCGGAACATCTCGGCGCGGACGCGCTCGCGTTCGCGCGCCGTGCCAAGCGATGTGGTGCGCACCTCCTGGAGCTGCGCACTGATCTTCACCCCGCCGACACGCAGGAAGTTTCAAGTTTGGCGGAAGTCCTCCCGCTCATCGTGTCCGAGCGACGCAAGCCGCTGCCCCCTTCGTGGAAACAGCACGCGACCTGGACGGACCAAGAACGCGCAGGCACGTCGCTGCTCTCGTTTCATTCGCCCGAGCCGCTCTCCACTGAATCCGCGCTGGAGCTCTGGGGTCAGCTCTCCGTCCCTGAAGGCGCGATGATCAAGCATGTCGAGCCGACTGGCCCGACACCCGCCAAGGTGGAGCGCCTCTTCGCGACGCAGGCCGCTCTCGCGCAGCGTTACGGGAAGGACCGCGTGACGGTTCTAGCGACGGGTGCGTGGGCGCTGCCGTGGCGGTGCCTGTTGGCCAAGCGCAATGCGCTCGATTACGTGGCGCTGGATTCTCAGTGGGCCGCTGCGCCGGGTCAGCGCCTCCTCGCCGACGCTGTTCGCGAGAGGAAAGGTCGACCTGCCGATTCGCGCGCGGGCATTCTCGGTTCGTCGATCTCTCACTCACGTTCGCCGCGGATTCACCCGCAGCCGTTTGATCGAATTGAGCTCCCGCCGGACGCGCCCGTGGGTGAGCTGGTCGACGCGCTGCAGCCGCACTACCGGGGCTTCGCGGTGACCAGCCCGTTCAAGAAAGTCTTGGCGGTGCACCTGGGCGTGCCACTGCCCGCGGTGAATACGCTGGTGCGGCGCGGTCACGGTTACGACGGAGAGAACACCGACGTCGAAGGCGCGAAGCGAATCTTCGAGCGGCTCAAGGTCGGCGGTCCTGTTTCGGTGCTCGGTGATGGTGGCGCCACCGTGGCGCTGCGGATCGCCGCGGAGATTCTCAAAGTCCCGCTGAAGATTCTTCGCCGCGCGGAGATCTCAGACACGCCGCTTGAAGGACCCGTGGTCTGGACGTGGCCGCCGGGAATCGAGCTTCCCTCGCAACTTCGATTCGCGAGTGCGAGGGTGGCGGTGATTGCGTACGGAGCGCCAGGGCGCCTCGTGGCGAAGGAAGTGCGCGAGCGCGCCGGTGTGCCGGTGTTGCTCGGCGCGGCGTGGTTGATTGCGCAAGCGAGAGGGCAGCGCAGACTCTGGGAGAGCGGGACGTGAAGGCAGGGCGCGAGGAGGTTGGGCAGTGAATACGTTTGGTGAGTTGTTCCGAGTCACGACTTTCGGCGAGAGCCACGGTCCGGCGCTAGGCGCGGTGATTGATGGTTGCCCCGCGGGCGTCCCGCTGTCGCGCGAGCAGATGCAAGCCGCGCTGGATCGCCGTCGTCCGGGACAGTCCGCGTTGGTTACGGCGCGCAACGAGCCGGACCAAGTGGAGATCCTCTCCGGCGTTTACGAAGGAAGGACGCTGGGTACGCCGCTGGCCGCGATCGTTCGCAACACGGATCAACGCTCGCAAGATTACGACGCGCTCAAGACGGAAGACCGGCCCGGTCACGCGGATGCGCCGTGGCGCGAGCGCTTCAAGCACCGAGATCATCGCGGTGGTGGTCGCACGAGCGGACGCGAAACCTTGAGCCGCGTCGTCGGCGGTGTCGTCGCGGAGGCCTACCTCGCGCAGGCGTTGCCCCAGCTCAGCACCGTGGGCTGGGTCTCTCAGGTCGGGCCGTTGGTCGCCTCGCAGCCCGCGCCTGGTTTAACCCGAGCCCAAGTCGACGCCCACGCCACGCGTTGTCCGGACACAGCGGTCGCGGACCGGATGGCAGAGGCGATCCTCGCTGCGAAGAAGGGTGGAGACAGTCTGGGAGGATCGATCGATCTGCGCGTGGAGGGGCTTCCTCTTGGCGTGGGCGAGCCCGTCTTCGGAAAGATCAAAAACCTTCTCGCCAACGCGGTCGCCAGCGTGGGCGCAGTGACGGGCGTCTGGTGGGGACCTTCTGATCTGATGGGAACCATCTCCAAGCCCGGTCTTCAGTTTCACGCGACGCCTGAGTCGTACGGCGGCATTCAGGGTGGACTCTCCAACGGTGAACCGGTGGAGCTGCGCGTCTTCTTCAAACCGCCGTCGACCCTGGGTGAGAAGGCGAAGCAGGGGCGCCACGATCCGTGCATCATGCCGCGCGCGGTGCCGGTGCTGGAGGCGATGGTCTCGCTGGTGCTTGCTGACTTGTGGCTCCACGTTCTGGCCAGGCCCCACTCGGCATGAGGATTCCACCGGGCGCATACAGCCCTCTCAACGATCGCTGGGGACGATTCGCCGCGCTCGCGCCCTCGCTTCCAGAGCGCGCCCTCGTTCTCGCGGATGCGAAGGTCCTCCGGCTGCACCCGAAGGTGGGGAAGACGCTCGCCGCGAAGGGACGCATCCTGGTTGCGCTGACTGCTGGAGAGAAGGCGAAGTCGCTGCGCGTGTTGGAACGGGTCCTCACTCAAGCCCTCTCGCTTCCACGATCGGCCTCCGTGGTCTGCGTGGGTGGTGGAACGCTGGGCGATCTCGCCACCGTCGCGGCGCACGTGCTCAAGCGCGGCGTGTCGTTGATTCACGTTCCCAGCACCTTGCTCGCGGCGGTGGACAGCAGCGTCGGCGGCAAAGGCGCGGTGCATCTGGGCGAGGTGAAGAACGCGCTCGGTGTCTTTCATTACGCGCAAGAAGGCTGGCTCTGCCCGGAGCTGTTCGAGACGCTCAGCGCTAAGCAGCAGCGCGAAGGACGGATTGAAGCGTGGAAGATGGTGGTCACGCTGGATGCCGCGCGCTGGGCGCAATACGAGCGGAGCCCGCCGGATCTAGAGACGCTCATTCGCGGCGCGCGTGCGTTGAAAGACAGCGTTTGCCGAGAAGATCCTTACGAGCAGGAAGGACGCCGCCCGCTGCTCAACTTCGGTCACACATTTGGCCATGTGCTGGAGAGCGTGACCCAGTTCAAGCTCTCGCACGGAGACGCCGTCGGAGTGGGGATCGTCTGCGCGCTCGACGTGGGCCGCCTCACCGGCGTCACGGACGCGGGGCTCGCGAACGAAACGGAGGCGCTCTTCCGCGACCTCGTCGGTGCGCCTGGACGTAAAGCGCTCGCTGCGGCGTTGAAGGCAGTGAAGGCGTCGCGCCTCGAGACGCTCCTCGGCGCGGACAAGAAGTCAGGCGAGCAGGGCGAGCTGCGGATGATTCTGCTCAAGGCGCGCGGTGAGGCGATCCTTAAGCCTGTGCCGCACGACGTCTGGCGCGCGCTGCTGAGGGCATGGCAGCGAGGGACTGCGC
This sequence comes from Myxococcaceae bacterium, assembly GCA_052386435.1. GTDB lineage: Bacteria > Myxococcota > Myxococcia > Myxococcales > Myxococcaceae > JBQTKE01. Next base: position 10,396 of record JBQTKE010000722.1, on the reverse strand, counting down.
CGTGAACGCGTTGGCCGTGCAGAGGGGAGCTGCGCCGTGAAGCTAGCGCCGCTTCCGTTGCTCACGCCGCCGGTATCGAAATCAGACGCCCAGCGTGCGCTGGTGCTCGCACGCATCCTCGGGTGGCCGGAGCTCGCGAAGCTCAATGGCCCGGAAGACGAGCTGCCCGCGGATGTTCGCGTCATGGCGCGAGGCCTCAAGGCGTTGGATGCGACGGGTCCTGCACCGTTGAGCATTGCTTGTGACGATGGCGGCGCGCCGTTTCGAATTCTCTTGGGACAGGCCGCGATCGCCGAGGGTAAGGCGTTCCACTTCACCGGCACCCCACGTTTGGGCGAGCGTCCGCATCAGCCGCTCTTCGACGCGCTCACGGCCGCGCTGCCGTCGCTGGCGCTGAAGAAGGGGACCCCCTGGCCGCTCGAAGTGAGAGCCGCGACGGGCACTGGTGAGTCTCGCTTTCGCGTCTTTGCGGAGGACAGCAGTCAATTCGTGACCAGTCTTCTCCTCGCGTGCGCGCAGCTGCAGCGTCGCGAGCATCGGCCGTGGAGCGTCGACCTTCTGGGAACACTCACGAGCGAAGGCTACCTAGAGTTGACGCTGAGCTGGCTCGCGCGCTGCGGCTTCACTGTCCAGCGCGGCGAAAAATCCTTCACGCTGTCCCGCTGGAACCTGCCAGCGAAGCCACCTCTGTTGCCGGGTGATTGGTCCTCGCTCGGATATCTCCTCTGCATGGCGTGGCGAAGCGGAAGCGTGGTGACGGGCGCGGACGTGGAGGCTGCGCACCCAGATCGCGCCATCTTGCGCTACCTCACCGCGGTCGGGTTGCGCGTCGTGGAGAAGGGCGCACTGCGGCTGGGGGTCGAGGGAGCGGCCACTCAAGGTCTGGATGCTGACGCAACGGAGTGTCCGGATCTGATGCCCACTCTCGCCGCGCTCGCGTGCGTCCTGCCCAAGCCCAGCACGCTCTCCAACGTGGGAATTCTTCGCCTCAAGGAGAGCGATCGTTTAAGCGGAATTCAGGCGATGGTGACCGCTGCGGGAGGCACGACGCAGCTGGAAGCAAATGACGCGCGGCTGCGCATCATTCCGCCCGCCAACGTCCAGCCGCTGCGGATCGACAGCCATGACGATCACCGCTTGGCCATGGCCGCCGCCACGCTCTCCGTGCTGGCCGACGTCCCACTGGAGCTGACCTCTCCAGAGTGCGTGAAGAAGAGCTTCCCCGGGTTCTGGCGGCAATTCGCCGGACAGTGGTAAACGCGCGCTCGCTCTCCAATGAGGTGCTTCAATCGCCCCCGCGGTGGCGTGTGCTCGTGTCGGGCGAGGTCGCCAGCGGTCGGACAGAAAACACGCTTCGTTCAGTGCGTCACCACCGGTTCAATTGAGATCTCGCGGGCTCCGGCGCGCTGCTCAGGAAGCGCAAAAAGCTCCCGGGTTTGGCGCGGAGGCCGTGTTCGCGGCCCAATGATGCTTGTGACACGATTTCTCTCCTGTTGGTCGCTCGGTTCTCGCAGTGCTGTTCGTTTTCAGTGATCGCGGCGGTCGTTCTCTCCGCTTGTGCACCCTCTGCCTTCGAAGAGCAAGCGCCGAAGAGATCCTTCGGAACTGTGAAGAGCGCGCTCTCGCCATTGGGTAACGCGCGATCGCAGCACACGGCCACCCCGCTTACCAGCGGTTCGGTGTTGATCGCCGGCGGCTTGAACGCGAGCGCCCTGACCAGCGCTGAGCTCATGCAACCCGTCACAGGTGTGGCCACGACGACGGGCTCGCTCGCGACGGCCCGCTACCGCCACGGTGCGGTGCTGCTGCGCAACGGTGACGTCTTGGTTGCAGGCGGCTTCAGCGGATCCGCGGCGCTCGCGAGTGCGGAGAAGTACAGCGCATCCGCGGGCACGTGGTCCTCCGCGGGAACGCTCGTCACCGCCACCAGCGATCCCACCGTCACCGTACTCTCCGACGGACGCGTGCTGCTGACGGGTGGAAGCGCAGGCGCCGCGCCGTCGCAGCTCTACAACCCTTCGACGAACACGTGGACCACCACAGGCGCTCCGCTCGTCTCACGCACGGGCCACACCGCGACGCTGCTCACCAACGGCCGAGTGCTGGTGGCGGGTGGCTTCAATGGCTCGGCCTACGTCAACAGCGCGGAGCTGTACGATCCCGCGACAGGGCTCTGGACCGCCACGGGAAACCTGACCGGCGCGCGCGGAGATCACACCGCCACGGTGCTCACCGATGGCCGAGTGCTGGTGATGGGTGGACGCGCGGCGGCTTCTCCTTCGCTGGCGACGGCGGAGCTCTACAACCCCGGCGCCGGGACGTGGTCCGCCACGTCCAACGTGATGCCCAATGCGCGCCGCTGGCACGCGTCCACGCTGCTGCCGAACGGTCGAGTGCTCGCGGTGGGCGGCTACAATGACTCGCCTGGCGCGCTGGCCGCGGTGGACTCGTACGACCCTTCGACCAACACGTGGAGCGCCACCACCGCGCTGGGAACGGGCTCGTACCGCCACACCGCGACGCTGCTCTTCACCGGCCGCGTGCTGGTGGGCGGCGGCCTCAACACCGCAGGCGCGGCGATCGCACGCACGGAGCTCTACGACCCGCTGGTCGACAACGTGACGTCGACCTCGAACCTCGCGTCGCGGCGTTGCTGGCACGGTTCGGCGCTCTTGCCGGACGGTCGAGCGTTGATCATTGGCGGCTACGACGGCACCAGCGGTCAGTACAGCACGACCGAGCTCTACAACCCGGCGACTGGCACTTTCACCGCGGGCCCGCTGGTCCCCGGCCCCGCGCGCGATTCGTACACCGTCACCACTCTGCTCAACGGCCGGGTCCTCGTCGTGGGCGGCGAAGACAGCAACCCGCACGACGAGAGCAGCCTCTACAACCCGGTGACCAATACGTTCACGGCGATCACACCTATTCCGGGAATTCGTTTGGACCACCGCGCGGTGCTGCTGCCCGACGGCCGGGTGCTGGTCGCGGGCGGAACCAACAACGTCACGGATCTCACGACCGCCTATCTCTACAACCCGACCGCGGGCACGTGGACCTCCGTAGGCCCCACGCTCACCGGTCACACCCATGGGACGATGACGCTGCTGCCCAACGGGAAGGTGCTCTACGTGGGTGGCGAGAGTGGCGGCAGTCCGACGAACGCCGCGGAGCTCTACGATCCTGTCGCCAACACCTGGACCAGCGCGGGCACCGTCGGCGCGGCGCGTACTCGGCACGCGATGACGCTGCTCCCCAGCGGTCGGGTGCTGCTCGCGGGCGGTTCGAGCGGCGTGACGGCTTGCCAGCTCTACGACCCTTCCACCAACACGTGGTCTGCCACGGGCAGCCTCAGCACGGCGCGCGCGGATGCAATCCTCACCGCGCTCCCCAGCGGCCGCGTGCTCATGGCCAGCGGACAGACGGGCACCGCGAACTCCACCATCGTCAACACCACGGAGATCTACGATCCCGCAACGGGAACCTGGTCCGCGGGTCCCACGATGGCGACGGGCCACGGCGCGCACGCCAGCATCACCGTGCTCCCGAATGGCCAAGTCTTGATGGCGGGCGGACGGGGCAACTCCAACAACGCGGTTCAAAGCGTGGAGCTGTTTGACGAAGGGTGGGGTGCAAGCCCCGCGTGGACGCCGGTGCTCGACACACCGCTGCCGAACTTGATTGCCGGCGGTTCCGCCACGCTTAGCGGCACTGGCTTCACCGGTGTTTCTGAAGGCGGCGGTGGTGGCTCCAACTCGTCCGCCACCAACGCGCCCATCTTCATCCTCACTCGCCCCAACGACGGCTTTGACGGCACGGCCAGTCAGATCTTCGCGCGCCCCAGCGGTTGGTCCGCCACCAACGCGACGTTGACGCTTCCCGCCGGCGTGCAGCCTGCGTGGTACTGGCTGCGCGTCGTCGTGAACGGCGTGAGCTCCGTCGCCCGGCCCATTCTCGTCACGCTGCCCACGTCGAACCGACTGGCCTTCACCACGCCCGCGCGCGCGTTCGTCACCAGCACCTGTCCGGGCGCGGCGAAGGTCATTCGCGTGCAACTGCAGACGTCAGGAGGCACGCCGACCAACGCGGGTGCAGGAGGGCAGGCGATCACGGCGAGCAGCAGCTCCACCGGCACCGTGACTTGGTACACCGATTCTGGCTGCACCACTGTCGCGGCGGGTGGCGCGTTCACCATCCCCAACGGCTCCAACAGCGTGGACCTGTACTACCGCGACACGGCGAGCGGGACGCCGCTGGTGCGCATCACCAACGCCTCCGCGCTGACGGATCCGTCACCCCAAGCGCAGACCCTGTTCACCACTGCCACTCGGTTGGCGTTCGTCACGCCGCCTGCGAGCACCGTCGCGGGAAGCGCGCTGACGCCGGGCGTGCAGGTGGCGATTCAAGACGCGAGCGGAACCACTGTCACCACTTCGACCGCGACGGTGACGCTGGCGCTCGGGAGCAACCCCGGAGGAAGCACGCTGAGCGGAACGTTGAGCGTCGCGGCGGTGAACGGCGTCGCCACGTTCTCCAACCTTTCGCTCAATCGCACGGGAAGTGGTTACACACTCGCGGCGAGCTCCGTGGGTCTCACTGCGGCGACCAGCAGCGTCTTCAACATCACCGCCGGTCCGGCCACGCAGTTGGTGATCACCTCACAGCCCGGCAACGCGCAAGCGGGAGCGACGCTGTCGAACGTGCAGGTGACGGTGCGTGACGCCGCCGGCAACACGGTGACCGGATCCTCCGCGAGCATCGCCCTGGCGATAGCGAACAACCCGGGCGGCAGCACCCTCTCGGGCACCACGCCGGCGACCGCCGTGAGCGGCGTCGCGACGTTCTCCAATCTCTCCCTCAACCGCGTGGGCACCGGCTACACGCTCACCGCCAGCTCGGCGGGGCTCACCTCCGCGACGACCAACGGCTTCGACATCTCCGCGGGACCCGCCACGCTGCTGGCCATTCAAATCCAACCGAGCAGCGCCACCGCGGGAGCGGCGTTGTCGCCGGCGGTTCAGGTCGCGATCCGTGACGCCTCCGGAAACACGGTGACGTCTTCCTCGGCGACCATCTTGATCGCCATCGGCAGCAACCCGGGCGGAAGCTTGCTCTCGGGCACGACTTCCGTCTCTGCGTCGAGCGGCGTCGCGACGTTCTCCACTCTCTCACTCAACCGAGCCGGCACGGGCTACAGCCTGGTCGCCAGCTCAGCGGGACTGACCTCGGCGACGAGCAGCAACTTCAACATCAACGCAGGCGCGGCCTCGCGGCTGGCCTTCACGGTTCAACCGGGTAACACGTCAGCAGGCGCCACGCTCACTCCGGCGCTCCAAATCGCGGTGCAGGACGCGCAAGGCAACACCGTGACGGGCGCCACCAACACCATCGCACTCGCGCTGGCGAGTAACCCCGGCGGCAGCACGCTCTCCGGAACCACGTCGCTGGCAGCGTCGAGCGGCGTGACCACGTTCTCGAACCTCTCGCTCAACCGCGCTGGCACGGGCTACACGTTGCAAGCGACCGCGGCGGGGTTGACGTCGGCTACGAGCAACGGCTTCGACATCGCGGCGGGCGGCGCCGCCCGCGTCGCGTTTCTCACGCCGCCGTCTAACGTCGTGGCTGGCTCGTCGATCGCGCCCGCGGTGAGGGTGGCGATTCAAGACGCCGCGGGCAATACCGTCACCAGCTCGTCGGCGACGGTGACCGTGGCCATTGGCAGCAACCCGGGTGGCGCCACGTTGGCGGGCACCACCAGCGCAGCCGCCAGTGCGGGCATTGCCACGTTCTCCAATCTCTCGTTGGCGGATGCTGCCACGGGCTACACGTTGACCACGGCGTCAGCGGGGCTCACCGGGGCGACCAGCTCTGCCTTCGACGTGTTGCCTGCCACCGCCACGCGCTTGATCTTCGCGGTGCAACCTTCGACGACGACCGCGGGCGCGGCGATCGCCCCCGCGCTTCGAGTAGAAGTGCAAGACAACCTGGGCAACGTTGTCACCACGTCTTCGGCGCCCATCACCGTCGCGCTGAGCAACAACCCGGGTGGCTCCACGCTCTCCGGCACCACGCTCCTGAGCGCGAGCAGCGGAGTGGCGACGTTCTCTGGCCTCTCGCTCAACAAGACCGGCACAGGGTACACGCTGACCGCGAGCTCCGCGGGTTTCATCGGCGCGGTGAGCAACGCGTTCAACATCAACCCGGGGGCAGCGGCGTCGTTGGGCTTCACCGTTCAACCTTCAGCCACCGCGGCGGGCGCGGCCATCACTCCGGCGGTGCGCGTCGCGGTGCTCGATGCGAATGGCAACACGGTAACCGGTTCTGCCGCGACGGTGACGTTGGCGTTGGGAAGCAACCCTGGAGCCTCCACGCTGACCGGAACCTTGAGCACGGCAGCCGCGGCGGGTGTGGCCACGTTCAGCAACCTGCGCCTCAACAACGTGGGCAGCGGCTACACCATTGTCGCTTCCTCCGCTGGCATCACCTCGGCCACGAGCGTTCCCTTCACCATCGCCGCGGGCGCCGCGTCCGCGCTGAGCTTTTCAGTGCCTCCTTCCAACACCAACGCCGGCGCCGCGGTCGCTCCCGCGGTTCAGGTGTCCATTCAGGACGCGCAAGGAAACGTCGTTTCCAGCAGCGCGGTGATCTCGCTTTCGCTGGCGAGCAACCCCGTTGGCGCGATGCTGGGCGGCACGGTGAGTCTCGCGGCGGTGAACGGCGTGGCCACCTTCTCCAACCTCAGCTTGGACAAGTCGGGAACCGGCTTCACGCTAAGCGCTGCCTCTGCGGGCCTGACCGCTTCCACCAGTCCTCCCTTCTCCATCGCTGGCGGGACGGCGTCGAAGCTGTCGTTCCTGACTCCGGCGCGCAGCGTGGGCGCGGGCGTGTGCTCGCCCGTCGTGACCGTGGAAGCGCAGGACGCGTTGAACAACCCCGCCACGCTCTCGAGCGCGTTGGCACTGACCTTGACGTTGCCGGGCGCGCAGCTCTTTGCCGACGCCGCGTGTGGCAGCGCGCTGGGAGCCATGAGCCTGAGTCCGGGCTCGCCGCGCGCTTCGCTTTACTTCCGCAGCAGCGCTTCCGCCGCGTTGACCCTCACCGCCACCGCGACTCCGTTGCCGGCAGTGACCCAGAACGAGAGCGTCAACCCGGGCGCAGCTGTGGCCTTGGATGTGCGCGGCTATCCCGTCAGCGCGCCCGCAGGTCAGAGCGCGCCGGTCACCGTGACGGCGCGGGATGCGTTCGGAAACCGAGCGACGGGGTTCACTGGCGCGCTGGTGTTCGCGTCGTCGGACACCGCGGCGCAGCTCCCGAGCGGGTTGAGCCTGAGCGCGGGCGATCAAGGAGAGATGACCACCCAGGTCTCCTTCCGCACCGTCGGCGCGCAGGAAGTTCGCGTCACGTCTGGTGCCGTCAGTGGAACGCAGGCGGGCATTCAAGTTCGACCGGGTCCGTTGCACCACTTCGCGGTCGGCGGCGTCGCCACGACTCTCCCCGTGGAGCGCTGGAGTGATCTCGCCATCTCCGCGTTTGACAACTTCGGAAACCTCGCCAGCGACTACACCGGCACCGTGCGCTTCCTCTCGACGGACGCGTTCGCGGTGGTCCCCGTCGCGTTCACGTTCAACGCGGCGAACCAAGGCGCGACCACGTTGACCAAGGCGCTGCGCTTCCGCACGGCCGGGACGCAGAGTTTGACGGTGCAAGACGCGACGAACCCGCTCTTGTTCGGCGTGCAGAGCGGCATCGTCGTGACCGACAGCGCGCCGCCGCTCATCACCCACGACGCGAACCGGCGTGCGGCGGTGGGTCTGCCATACCGTTACAACGGCTTGGGTCGAGTCCTCGCGGAAGGCAGCGCCCCCATGACCTTCCTGCCTTGCGGCGCTCCCGTGGAGCTGAAGCTGGACGCGCAGACCGGAACCGTGGACTGGGTGCCGAGCACGGTGGGTATTGACTCCATCTGCGTGATGGTGAGCAACGCGTTCGGTTCGGACGCGTACACGTTCACTGTGACGGTGGAGAGTCGGACGCCCACCGCCGTGGTCGCTGTGGCACTCGCGCAACCTGCGACCGGCCGAGCGCCGTTGGACGTCGCCTTCGATGTCGCGGGCTCGCAAGCGGATCCCACCGCGTTGCCGATGATGTACCAGTGGAGCTTTGGAGACGGCAGCCCGCAGGACACTGCGCCCACGCCGCTTCACCGCTACGTGCTTCCCGGCGGCTATCTGGCGCGCCTGCGCGTATTCGATGCCTTCGGTGCGGAGAGCGAAGCCCAGGCGCGCATTCAGGTGAGCACCGCAGCGGGCGCGAAGCCGCCGTCCGCGCGCATCGTGGCCTCCGCTACAGAAGGGAACGGCGAGCTACGGGTGACATTCACCTGTGATTGTCAGGCCGGAGACTCGCCGATCACCGCCTACCGCTGGGACCTGGGGAATGGCGAACAGCGACAAGGGGCGAGCGTTGAAGCGACCTACGCGCCGGGTGGCTACACCGCTCGCCTCACCGTCGTGGATGCCTCCGGTCTGGGCGCGACGGATGAGGTGCAGCTTCGCGTGAACCGTGAGGGACTCAAGCCGCCCAGCTGCGTGGCGACAGCTGACGCGCCCGCGGGAGATGCACCGTTGGGGACGTTCTGGAAGGGCACCGCGCTCGCAGGCTCCGCACCCATCGTCAGTCAGAAGTGGGTGGTGGACGGCGAGCAGATCGCCGGCAGCGAAGTGCGCCGCCTCTACGCGACCGCGGGCATCCACGAGGGACGCTTCACAGTGGAGGACAGCAACGGCCTCACTTGTGAAGCAACGCTGACCGTCACCGTGAGCAACGCGGGCGTCGTGCCGCCGCGGCTCATCTCCTTAGCGCCGCCGCTCACCCGCTGCGGCGAAGCGCTCGTGTATTCCGCGGCGGTGCTGGGTGAAGGGCCGTGGAGCTACGCGCTCAGTGAGGCGCCGCCAGGCATGACCGTGGATGAAGCGGGCGTCGTGCACTGGAAGCCCTCGCGCGCGGACGTGGGGCCACGCGCGGTGACGCTGAAGCTCGCGGGCAACGCGGGTGACGCAGAGCAGAGCTTCGTGCTCAACGTCGAATGCGGTGAGCGAGTGGGGTACGCGCTGGGCTGTGGCTGCGGCGCGTCCGGCGCGGCCCCGATTCACGCCCTGCTGGCGGCGGCGCTGCTATTTCGCGCCGCGCTCTTAAGGTTGCCACGTAGGCGCTGAGTGTCTGGCGAGGGCCTCATCACCTCGCGACGTCGATCCCCCAGTCCTTCGAGACGCGTGTCGGGATCAGATTCAGCACCGTCTCCCATTTCAGAGCCAGCCGGTGGACAGCGCGAGGATTTTGTTGGGGCTCAAAGCAGTCAGGTTCTGTAGGCGCAACTCCTCGATTCGCTCCTCTGTGAAAGGGCCGTTCGAGAAGTAGACGAGATCCAAAAGCGCCTTCTCTGGACTCGCGACCAAAGCCGTTCCCGAGCCGACCGGCATCTCGGTGTACCCCATGAACCAGTTTGTCTTCACATGTCGATACTGAAACTCCCTCACCGCGGTCTCAAAGCGTCCCGGCCGAGCAGTCGTAACGGACTGAACCAGCGGCACGCGTTCAGGCACCAACCCGTGGAGCGAGAGGGCTCGCTCCAAGCTCACGTAGCTCTGGGAGGAAGCCGGTACAGGGAAGCCGTGACGGTCGGAAGACCCACGAGCCGGGCCAGAGAGAGCATCACCAGCTGGTTCTCGGGGAGCTTCCCCCAGCGGCGCGACGGCAGCTTGAGGATGTGGGTTGAAGCGCTCGAGCCCTCTGGAAGGAACAGCTTCTGCCCTTCCGCGATGACCGGCAGCTTGTCTTGAGCTCCCGCGAGGGAAAGTCGTAGCCCGGCATCCGCGAAAAACGCTGGAGCTCCTTGCTCAAGGACGCGCTTCAGTCCGGCTGAGGTCAACCGGCGTCGACCTGCTCCTGACACTGGGCGAGCTCCAGAGCGGAGGAGAGACAGGGCTCCAGCGCAGTCTCCGCCCACCGCACTTCCCAGACCAGCGATCGGAGCGCTCCGCCAGGACATCGAACAGAAATCTTGTCCCGGGACAAGAAACGAGGCTGCGTGAGCGTTGAAGGTCGTTGCGCTGGCGGCTTCAGAGAACAGTCGCCGCGCAGGCGCCCAAGTCTCTGAGCACCTTCTTTGCCTCGCTGATGAGGTGATGCCCCTTGAGATGTGGATCAATCTTCACCACCAACTTCATCTCCGGGGTGAGCCGGTACACGCCCCGCGATCGCTGCACCAGAGTCGCCAACTTGAGCGGATCCAGGCGCGCCTGGCCGCCCGGCCGGAAGGAAAAGCGGACCCGCCCCCCCTCCCCGGTACCCAGCAGCAGGTCGCGCCGCTCAATCATGAGCCGCACAAGACCAAACA
>JBQTKE010000721.1:0-6664 GCA_052386435.1 Myxococcaceae bacterium | reverse complement strand
ATCCGCGGGTGCAACCGGCACCCAGAGGGCGTCTGCCTTGCCCTGATAGGGCGCCACGGCGACGCCGCGGACGATGGCCACCACGTTGCGTGGGACTTTCGAGAGGAGCGCGTCCGGAATGAGCACCACGCGTGCGCCTGCCTGGAGCGCGGCACTCAGCTCCGTGTCCGTCGCGACCTCTACCGGCGCGGCGACGTGCATGCTGCCGGCGATCTCGATCTGCGCCTTGAGCTCGCCCGCAGCGGCCACGGCGGCGGTCAGCAGCACCGCATCCGCGCCGGCCAACCGCGCCGCGTAGAGCTGGTGACGGGAGACGATGAGATCGTTGGCGAGTAAGGGTCCGTCGAAGAGTGAGGACGCGTGAGCGAGCGCTTCATAAGAACCGCCGCGCGTCGGGTCAGTACAAACCGCGATCGCGGAGACGCTCGTCGCGCTGGCGGCAGCACACAGGCGCTCAAGATGGCCCTTTATGATTGACGGGTTCGCAGCAGCGGCCTCGACCTGCGCGCTCGACTCCGCAATCACTGCCAGGGCGCGTCGCTGCGTCGCCACTGCATGGACGAAGTCCCGAATCGACGGCGTGATCCGGCGAAGGTCATCCGGTCCCAGGGGGCGAACCGCGGCTGCGCGAAGCGTAGACCACTCTTGGAAGTTCACGGCGCGGACCCTATCAACAAGTCGCTCGCTCTCCCCAGAGCCGACCGAGCGTGATCTTTTCGCGTGCAAGGTGCTGGTTCCGACTCCAAGTTTGCGACTGACCCGAACCGGAGGCCGCATGGCATTTGGAGTGGGAGAGGATTCAGCGAGGTTGCCTGTCGTCCAGTTGGAAGGGGTGGAGTTCCCGGCCTGGCGCGACGCGATTGTGAGAGTCGCCGCGGAGAACGGCGCTGCCGCGGAAGTGATCAACTTCTTCAAGTGCTTGCCGCGCGGACGCTACGAGAGCAAGCGCGAAGTGCTCCGTGACTTTGCGGAGGCTGCTCGTCGCATGGCGATGGGCGGCAACGCGGACGAAGACGACGGGATTGACCGAGACCGTCGAAACTTGGGCCGAGATGCGATGGAGGGACAACACCCATAGTGCCACGCCAGTGGGCGTGGTCTCGGTGAGCTGCGAGGGTCAGCAAAGTCATCGCCGCGGATCCGTTTGTACCGGTGCTGTGGTGGATGAGGTTGCGCAGTGGCGATGTGGCGCTGGACAAGACGGTGCGTCTCACCGAGCTCAAACAGAAGGTGAAGCCGTGACAGCCTGTCCCCGTTTTTCACCCGTCGAACTCCACCGGCGGCTTCGACAGCGCGACCGCCGCGGCTCGACGGGCTTGGTCAAGCGCGTCGAATCCGCGCTCCATGCTCGTCGGCGAAACCGGCGGCAGGTTGGAGACGACGACGTAGACAGGGACCTTCCTCGTCTCGAGCACCTTGAGCTGAAGCTGAAAATGCGCGCGTCGTCCCGCGGCCATCGCCGCCGCCATTCCTTGCGCATAGGCAAAGGCGCCGGAGAGCTCCTCGCGCGTTCGGCTGGGCAAGTAGTGGACCAGGATCGCGTCGAGATTTTTCCCCGCTTCGCTGTCCGCCAGCGCCATCACCGGCGCCTTGTCCACGAGTCCGCCGTCCCAGAGCAGCGCTCCTTCCAACTTCACCGCGCGGAACAGGCCGGGATAGGCGCAGGTGGCGTGAACGCGAGGTGCCAGCTCGCCTTCGGTGAAGATGCGCGATGCACCCTGTGAGAGATCCGTCGCCGCGAGCACCAGCGGGGTAGGGCAGTCCTCGATGTTCTTCACCGGCAGGGTGCGCTCGAGCAACCCGCGAAACCGATCGCCGCGCAGCAGGCCGGTGAAGCCGTGGTTGACCGCGTTCCTCAGAGCGCCAATAGGGTCTGGATCCCAGAAGCTTTGGCGCGTTTGACTGAGAACCAACTCTTCAATGTCCTGAGTCCTGGCGCCCGCAGCGGCGTAGGCGCCGACCATCCCGCCCGCGGAGGTACCCGCGTAGGCGCTGGGGTTGAGTCCTGCGGACTGGAGCCCTTTGAAGAAGCCAGCGTGGCCGTAGAAGCCAAAGAAGCCGGCGGAGAGGACCAGGCCGAAACGCTTGCCCTGGAGTAGCTCATTCAAGGTGGGAGATGGCATGCGGAAGCCGGAAACTTACACTGCGGGTATCGTGCGCGTTGTTGAATCGGCGAACCGGTAGGGGAGGTGGCCTTGAGGCAGCAGCGGGTGACGGCACTCAGAAAGGCGTTGTCGGAGCGAATCCTGGTGGTTGATGGGGCCATGGGCACGTTGCTGCAGTCGAAGAACCTCAAGGCGGCGGACTTCGGTGGCGCGGACTTGGAGGGCTGCAACGAAAACCTGGTGCTCACTCGGCCGGAGCTGATTCAGGCGATTCATACGGAGTACTTCCAGGCCGGCGCGGACATCGCCGAAACGAACACGTTCGGCGCTACACCCCTGGTGCTGGCGGAGTACGGACTTGCTGAGAAGGCGCACGAGATCAATTCACGCGCAGCCCAGCTCGCGCGCGCCGCGGCGGATGCGTTCTCACCGCCTCGTTGGGTGGCCGGATCGATAGGTCCCACGACGAAGGCAATCTCTGTCACCGGTGGTGTCACGTTCGACGAGTTGGTGGAGAATTTCGAAGCGCAAACGCGCGGGTTGCTTGAGGGCGGCGTCGACTACCTGCTGATTGAAACCGCGCAAGACACGCGCAACGTGAAGGCGGCGGTGCTGGGAGTCGAGCGCGCCTTCGCGAAGCTGGGTGAGCGTGTGCCCATCGCCATCTCGGGAACGATCGAGCCCATGGGGACGATGCTCGCGGGCCAATCAGTGGAGGCCTTCAGCGCGTCGCTGGAGCATCTGGATCTGCTCTACGTCGGCCTCAACTGCGCGACCGGTCCGGAGTTCATGACGGATCATCTGCGCTCGCTCGCCGCGGTTTCGCCGTTCCGTCTGGGCTGCGTGCCCAACGCCGGGCTGCCTGACGAGAACGGTCAGTACTTGGAGACGCCCCAGATGCTGGCGCGTTCGCTGCGCCGCTTCGCCGAAGCTGGGTGGCTCAACGTGGTGGGAGGTTGCTGCGGCACGCACGGTGGACACATTCGAGCGCTGCGCTCTGCCGTGGGGGGCTTGAAGCCACACCGCGTGACGACGGTGCCGCGCTCGACACTCTCTGGCGTCGACTGTCTGGAGATCACCGACGAGGTTCGTCCGGTTATCGTGGGCGAACGCACCAACGTCATCGGCTCGCGCAAGTTCAAGGATTTGATCGTCGCGGAGCAGTTTGAAGACGCCGCGGAGGTCGCGCGTGCACAGGTGAAGCGTCAGGCGCAGATCATCGACGTCTGCCTGGCGAATCCGGATCGCGACGAGCTCGAGGACATGCGGCGCTTTCTTGAAGTGGTCATCAAGAAGGTCCGCGTCCCGCTGATGATTGACTCAACCGACGAGAAGGTCATCGAGCTGGCGCTCACCTACAGTCAGGGCAAAGCCGTCATCAACTCGGTGAACTTGGAGGACGGTGAAGAGCGCTTTGAGAAGGTCGTGCCGTTGGCGCGGCGCTTCGGCGCGGCGTTGGTGGTGGGGTGCATCGACGACGTCGGCATGGCGGTCCCGCGACAACGCAAGCTGGAGGTCGCGGAGCGGTCGCACGCGCTGCTGACCGGTAAGTACGGAATGCGTCCGGAGGATCTCTATTTTGATCCACTGGTCTTCCCGTGCGCGTCTGGAGATCAGCAGTACCTGGGCAGCGGCGTGGAGACGATCGAGGGGGTGCGGCTGATCAAGAAGCGCTTCCCGCGTTGCAAGACCGTGTTGGGGATCTCCAACGTGTCGTTCGGTCTGCCAGCCGCGGGGCGGGAGGTGCTCAACTCCGTCTTCCTTTACCACTGCGTGCAGGCGGGGTTGGATCTCGCGTTGGTGAACTCGGAGAAGCTGGAGCGCTACCCGTCGCTGCCAGAGGGGGAGCGGCGTCTTTCGGAAGATCTTCTCTACAACCGCGGCTTGGATCCGATCACGCCGTTCGCCGCTCACTTCCGCGAGCGCAAGCCCGTTCAAGCGGTGAAGGCGTCACTCCCTCTGAACGAGCGGCTCTCGCGCTACATCATCGAAGGCTCTCGCGATGGTTTGACCGCGGATCTGGAGCTGGCGCTGCAAAGCTCCAGTCCGCTGGCGATTATCAACGGTCCCTTGATGAAGGGGATGGACGAGGTGGGTCGGCTCTTCGGCGCGAACGAGCTCATCGTCGCAGAGGTGCTGCAGAGCGCGGAGGCGATGAAGGCTGCGGTCTCGCACCTCGAGCCGCACATGGACAAAGCCGCGGCGGCGCCTCGCGGGAAGATCGTGCTCGCCACGGTGAAGGGCGACGTACACGACATTGGCAAGAACCTCGTTGAGATCATCCTCGCCAACAACGGCTTCAACGTCGTGAACCTTGGGATCAAGGTCGCGCCCGACAAACTGGTCGAAGCGGTCAAGGAACATCGGCCGGACATTCTCGGACTCTCCGGTCTCCTGGTGAAGAGCGCGCAGCAGATGGTCATCACCGCGGAAGATCTCACTCGGCAAGGCGTGAAGGTGCCCATCCTCGTTGGCGGCGCGGCGCTCTCTCGCAACTTCGTGGACAAGCAGATCGCGCCTGCGTACGCCGAAGGCACTGTCGCTTACGCGCAGGACGCGATGAGCGGTCTGGAGCTGGCCAAGCAGATCGTGGATCCGACTCACTTCGCCAAGCTTAAGAGCGATCTGCAGATCCGCCGGGAGAAGCTTCGACAGGAAGTGAAGGAGGCGCCGAAGGCCATGTCGACGGCACCCACGCCGAAGCGCTCGGTTGAAGTCCCGGTGTTGGAGACCGTCCCCCCACCGCCAGACTACGAGCGGCATGTCCTCATCAACACGCCGCTGGATCAGATCTGGCGCTTCATCAATCCGGTCATGCTCTACGGCCGCCACTTCGGCGTGAAGGGATCCGCGGCGCGTCTGCTGGGCACCGCGCAGGAGGCGCAGCTCGAGTCGAGCGATGAGGGCCGCAAAGCTCTGGCGCTCAAGGAGACGCTCGATGCTTTGAAGGCGACTCTGCGCGACGGCGGGATGAAAGCGCGCGCGGTGTTTCAGTTCTTCAAGGCGAGCAGCGAAGCCAACACGTTGCGGCTCTTCGACGGCAAGACGGGTGCGCCGGTGGTCGCCTTCGACTTTCCGCGCCAGCCGCGCGAGGGAGGGCTCTGCCTCTCCGACTTCATCGCTCCCAACGGAGACAATGTTTGTCTTTTCGTGGTCACCGCGGGCGCAGGGATTCGCGACCGCGCGGAGGCCTTCAAGGCCAGTGGCGACTTCGTGAAGATGCACGCGGTGCAGGCGTTGGCGCTGGAGACGGCGGAAGGCTACGCGGAGCTCCTGCACGCTCAGCTCCGCAGCATGTGGGGAGTTCCGGACCGTCCTGACATGACGATGCTGGAGCGGTTTCGTGCGGAGTACACCGGCAAGCGTTACTCGTTCGGCTATCCCGCGTGCCCGCGGCTGGAGGATCAACAGCTGCTCTTTCAGGCGCTTCGTCCTGAAGAGATCGGTGTGCAGCTTACTGACGGCTGCATGATGGAACCTGAAGCGTCCGTGTCCGCCGTCGTCTTTCACCACCCAGCGGCTTTCTATTTCTCCGTCGCTTAGGCCTTGTCATGCTCACCTGCCCTGTCCACCGCGCGGCTTCTCAATTCTCTGTGGCTCGGAGCTCGCCATGACCTGTTTGTGCGTCCGTCGCGCGGTCACTCAACTCCTTCTCACGTGGAGGTCGAGATGACCCCTTCCGTTCGTCGCGCGCTTCGGCTTCTTCCTCCACTGGGAACGACCGGGATTGGGAGTCTGCCTCACACCCAGCTCGAGCTCGGACTACAGCAGGCGTTGCAGGTTGACATCCCCTACGCGCCGCAACTTCCTGCAGGCAATCCGTCGGAGCTCATGATCGCTTCCGCGCTCGAGGGTCTACCCGGTTTCAGCTTCGACGGAGAGGGAATGGGGCACGTGGCGTTGGACGCATGGCAGGCAGGACAGAGCGCGTTCAACGTGCGGCTGGAGCAGGCGCTGGCAGCTTCCGCGCTAGAAAGCTTCGAGCCGTCACCCCTGGCCTTCCGCGCTTGGAAGCCGTTCCTGTGGGAAGTCGAGAACCGCAAGCTCGCGCTGGCGAAGACGCAGATCGCTGGGCCGGCGACGGTCCGTTGGGTGAGTCGCACGAGTGCCGGGGGGAGCGCGTCGGAGGTAGTGATGTTGGATCAGCAGATCTTCCGGCTGCTGCTGGCGAAGTCGCTGGCGATGGTGAAGGCCCTTCGCCGAGTGGGCGCGACGCCGCTCATCTATCTGGATGAGCCCGGGCTCTACGCTTTCGATCGCCGCAACCCTCGTCACCTCGTGGTGTTGCAGGAGCTGAAGGTGTTGATCGCGGCGCTGCAGCGTGAAGGCGCGCTCGTCGGACTGCACTGCTGCAGCAACACCCAGTGGGACAACATTCTGGGGCTTGGGTTGGATCTCCTCTCGCTGGACGTGCGGTTATCGCTGGATGCCGTCCTCGACGAGCGCGACGCCTTCTGCCGGTTCCTCGACAGCGGCGCCACGCTCAGCCTGGGCATCATCCCCACGGATCTCGCATCGTCGTATGCGGTGACCGAGCTTGCCGATGCGGTGGAGGCATC
>JBQTKE010000720.1:0-5366 GCA_052386435.1 Myxococcaceae bacterium | reverse complement strand
TTCTCCTCGTCTGCGCGCAGCGGCTCAAGCGGGGCGCATTGGCGTTCGTGACCAGCGCGACCTTGCTCGATGCGTTTCTCTATACACCCCTGCGCAGACATCTGCTGCAGACGCTGCAACTGCGGGACGTGGTGGATCTGGGACCAGGCGTCTTTGACGACACCCAAGTCCGCACCTGCGTGACCGTGTGGACCGCCGGAGGTGACAACGCCCCGCGTGGGGCGAGCTATCGGAGTCGCCGGTTGCCGGTCGCTTCAGCGCAGACAGCGAGCGTTTTGCGGCTGAATGAACCGCTTCCGATCGAGCCCACGGCACCAGAGTGGCTCCTCCGTCCACCCAACCGCGCCGCTCAAGCGCTGGACGACGAGTGGTGCGCGACGGGCGAGCGGCTGACCGACTTGGTGCCGGTGAGCTTTCCTGGGTTGAAGACACGGTTCGACGAGCTGCTGGTGGACGACGATCCCGAGCGGCTGTTGAAACGGATCGACGCATTCCTCAACCTCCCGACCGACGCGTTCCTCGACGCCTTCCCTCTTCCTGAACGCTGTGGGTCGAAGCTCCGTTTGCTGCCGCGGGACGGCATCAAATTGGATCGCTCGAAGGTGCGGCCCTTCTATCGGTACGCCGGCGCCAAACACCGCGGAGCCATCCCTGAATCGGCGCGCGCCTACTGCTACTTGGATCGCCGTTTGATTCCTCGCGGTGATCACCGGCTGCAGGGAACCTGGGATCCCCACGTCGGTGAAGTGAAGCTGGTCTTCAACATTCGCGAGCTCCCCTTGAGCGCTGCGGTGCTCACGCGCGAGGGCTGCGTTCACGATCACCGGCACGCGCGCTTCGCTCCGCTGGAAGTCCCCGAAGCGGTCTGGGGGAAAGGCGCTGCCGTTGCCCGCAGCCGCGCCGCGCTAGGGCCGAACGTTCCCAACCTCTCGCTGAAAGGGCGCGCGTTCGCGGAAAAAGTAGGCGGGCCGCGAGCGGCGTTCGCGGAGATCGCGAAGTTCATCAATTCGCGCGAGGTGCAGGAGGTCTGGGCGCCCGCGTTCGGCACATTACGGATACTGCCCGTGCCAGTGAACCAACAATGGGGACAGGCTCCTTTTCGCTCGAGACTCTAAAAGGGCCAGAGCAGGCGGCGCTGTCCCCATTTTTCAGAGGTAGCCGAAGCGCCGGCGCAGCATCCATTCCGCGCCGAGCAGCCCTACCAGCGCGAGCAGGTAATACCAGCGATCCCAAAGCGGACGGTCTTTGCTTCGACCCACCTCCACGACCGGCGGATCCAAGAGCGGGACGTTCGGGAGCGAGCCCATCGGCAACTGGAACGCCTTGCCCTGGGTCAGCTCCGCGATTCGCTCCATCAGATCCGGCCGCACCGCGGCGTCGGAGAGCTCACGGCCCACCGCGCGCACCGCGACTGCATCTTCGCCTTCCCCCAGCTCCTGCGTCTCCTTCTTCGCGGTCCCCACCAGCTTGTACGCACCAGGCTCGGGAGGCGGGAACTCCAAGCGGACCACGCCGTCCTGGCCGGTGGTGCCTCGCAGCGAACCAACGACCTGCGTCGTCTTCACCGACACGAGCTCGACCTTCACCTCCGCGCCCACCGCGGGTTGGTAGTCCGGCAGCCGCGCGGAGACGATGACGCCAACGGGTTTACCTGGCTCGACCGTGGGCGGATCCGCGGAGACGTTGAGGGTGGTGAGATCCGGATCGCGCACGAGCCAGCGCAGCGCATTCCCCCAGAAGCGATCGAACGTGCGGGTTGGCGCGCCGGACGCGTGGGAGGTGAAAGCCCAGTACCACGAGGCATCCGTCGCGATGGCCATGGAGCGACCGCGGCCGTAATCCCACAGCGCGACAATGGGGAGGTTCTTGCCATCCGCGGTCTGCAGAGGATGCTCCAGCAGCACCGTGGCCCCGGGGCGCGCGCGGGTGGTGTTGGCTCCGGGAATGGGAGGCAAGGCAGCCCAAGCCGCTTCGCTCGCGGCCGCACCGGCACCAATCGCGCTGACGGGGTGACGCATGCCTTCCGCGGTGAGCCGCGCGTTGAACAGATCGAGCGTGGCGGGCGCCCCTGTCGGCTCAACGGGAAGCGCCTGACCCAGAACATTGAAGGTCGCCCTGCCCTCTCCAAAGGATCGGTCGCCGCCAATCATCACGAAGGCGCCGCCCTTGAAGATGTAGCGCTCCAGCTTTCGCTCGTACGTGGAGATAGAAAGGCTGGGATCGGTGTAGCCAAAGTTTTGAAAGATGACGACGTCGAAGGTGTCCAGCTTGGTGTTGAAGATCTCCTCGGTGGGGAACGGAATCAGCGACAGCTCGCGATCTTGGACCCTCACCTCGCGCTCGTCCGCCAGCGTGCGCAGAATGTAGAAGCTGATCAGATCCACGTTCGCGTCTTGGCGGAGCAGACCTCGCAGGAACCGCTCGTCCCACGAAGGCCGACCGACCACGAGCAACACGCGGATGCGATCGCGAATCACTTTGAGCACAAACGAGCGCGTATTGTTGTCCGCCACCGCCTCGTCGGGGAACGTCGGCACCGACACCGTGTAGACGAAACGCCCCGTCTGATCCGGGGTGAAGGTGAAGGAGACGGTCTGCACCTCGTCGGCGGTCTTGAGCGTGATCGGCCGGTTGGCGATCACCTGGCCTTCTCGGGTCAGCGTCACCGGAACTTCCTGCCCACGGAAGCCGCGCCCTCTGACCTCCACCTCCACGGTGAGCGAGTTGCGAACGAAAGCGAAGTCGTCGACCTTCACTTGCTCCACCGCCAGATCGCGCAGTCCGCCCTTGCCGACGGAGAACGTCGAGACCGGCACGCCCAGCTCGGTGAGCGTGGACTTGGCGCGACCGCTTACGTCCTGGCCGAGCTCCACATTGTCCGCGCCGTCTGAGAAGAGCAGCACCCCGGACAGCTTCTTGGAGGCCCCGCCCTGTTCGCTGGCGCGGAGCGCGCGCAGGGCCGAGAGAATGTCCGTGCGTCCCGCGCGTGGCGGATCCTTCTTCAACGTCTCCACGTTGAGCGGCGTGAGCTCCGGATCGAAGCCGTACATCTCCACTTTGAAGGTCTCGGAGAGGCGCGCCAACTCGTCCTTGGACGCTTCGAGAAAGTCGCTCACCTGCCGCGCGCGCGAAGGTCCTCCCACCTCCGCGGGAAAACCCATCGAGGCGGAGCGATCAATGAGCAGCGCCAGACGGTTCTTCACCCGCGCGACTTGGAGATCGCGTACGCCGGGCTCGAGCAGGAAGAACAGCGCGGCCAAGCCGGCCAAAGCGCGGAGCACCCAGAGACTCACCCTTCGATAGACGAGCGATTCGCGGCGCACGCTCCACGCGGCCAACACCACGCCCGCTGCGATTCCCAAAACGAGAAGGCTAAGCGCCCAACCCGGCAGGGGGGAGAGACTGACCAGTCGCCAGGCGTTGTACGAAGGCCCGTTCATCTATCGGCGCTTCTGCATGATCAACGGCAGGTGAACGGCGTCGTCCTTGTAGTCCAAACAGAGCGCGTACATCGCCAGGTTGATCCCCATGCGGAAGGCGAGCTCGCGCTGCTGCTCTCCGCCAGGGGTGACCTCGTATTCCCAATCTCCGCCTTCATCGCGGCTCCACGCTCCAGCGAGATCGTTCTGCGAATACATGACCGCCGCGCGCTTGCCCAGATTGCAGGAGAGCAGCGTCGGCTTCTGGTGAAGCCGGCCAGGGGAAGAGCTCAAGAGAAAAAACGTCTTGTAGACGACGTGGTCACTGGGGACGTCCGTGAGGGGGCTCTGCGGCAACACCCGAGCGATCTCTCGCCGAAAGCTGGCGTCGAAGCCGCGGCCGTCCGAGCCATCGTTCGCGTCCGCCAAAACAAACCCACCGAAGGTCAGGTAGCGGCGAAGGTTCTCCACTTCGTCGGGTCGCAACGGAGGCAGCTCGCCGTCGGCGCCCAAGTACAGGAACGGGTGCGCGAACAGCTTCGGTGAGGTGAGGGGCACGGGTCGTGCGTCGGGAACGACCTCCACGGAGGTGCGCCGCTGAAGCTCCCAAGCGAGTCGCCGCAGTCCAGTGAGCCGCTTGTCCCAACGCCCGCCGTGCTGAGCCACTGCGGGGATAAACCGGGCGCTGTCGCCGAAGGCCAGCGCGCCGGGAACGCCCAGGAGCGGAACAGCGCCCATTGCCCTGAGGAGCAATCGTCGCTTGATGGGAAAGCCGACCATGGGCTACGAGGCTCCCATGGCGAAGAGCAGACAGCCACAGAAGAACGCAGGTTCCGCGCGGATGAAGGCCGCCTGGAAGCTGCTCGACGACGGCGATGTCGTTGCGGCGCGACGCGAAGCGCGACGGTTGGGTGAGCACCCGGAAAGCCCGGAGGACGTGGACGAAGCGCGCGCCCTGCTGGAGAGGACAGAGATTCCCAAGCAGGCATTCCTTCTCGCCGGGGCCGCCGCCGCCACCTACGTCTTTCTGGTTTTGCTGGCAGTCGCTCGCAGTGCCTAAACGGCACGTGCCCCTCAGCGGACACATTTTCCTTCACAGCCCCCGCCTGTCCGACAGGACCCGCCTCCACCGTTGAGCGGCGGGCGGGTCGCAGGGAAGAACAGAGCAGGCAGATTCCTGCGACCCCCGGTGTAGATCGATGATCCGCTCTGAACCATGGAGCTGGGCAGGCGTCAACGCCGTCAGATTGCGTGGTCTCTCGCGGCTTTGCTGTCCGCGGGCGCGTGCTCGCGTGCGGATCGAAGCGTTGAACAGCTCCGGGTCGATGTGAAGCGCGCGTTCCCACGGCAAGCGGCGCACGTCCTCGGAGATACCGACGCGACGCTGGCCACCCACGACGACACAACACTCTCGTACAACGGAGCGTCCTTCGCGCGCTTTCCGGAGGGTGGAGAAGGAGACGTCCAGCTCGAAAGCGCGGATGGATGGCGCCAGGTCATTCGGGGCTCGACCCAAGGCAGACAGCGCGTGCGCCAAGGAAACCGCGTGCTGTCCGCGGGCGATCACGCCAGCTCGATCTGGATGACCTTGCCCAACGGCTACGAGGAGTGGCTGTACTTGCCAGCGGACGCCTCACGAGACGCCGAGCAGCCGCTGGCGATCTGGGCGGTGCCGGACGCGACGGTGCGTTCCACCGGCGAAGACTCCGCCGAAATTCTAGATGGGGACGGTCGACTGCGCTGGCGGGTTCAAGCCTCCAGCGCGTACGCGGCGGGAGACAGAGCCCTTGCACTGCGCTTGGTCGTCGAAGGCCAGGAGCTGCGCTTGTTCCTCGCACCACAGGATCACGGTGTCATCCAGGGCGAGCTGCTGATCGATCCGTCGTGGACCACGGGCCCAACGATGCCCGTGCGCCGGCAGGAGCATACGGGAGCGTTGCTGCCCAA
>JBQTKE010000719.1:0-6452 GCA_052386435.1 Myxococcaceae bacterium | reverse complement strand
TTCAAGCACGGCGGTCAGCGTGGCCATGTGCTGGGTCATGTCCTCGCGGCGATCGCCCGTGTCGGGCGGGGCGAACGGACCTTCTAGCCTTACGCGCAAGCGACCCGCCTCGCGAATGGGAACCGCGACCAGCACCGGCGCACCGCTGCGCATCGCCGCCGCGCTGATTCCAGGCGAGGTCGAGGCAGGCCGACCGAAGAACGGCACCATCACCGCGGTCTTCGCGGGCAGCGCCTGATCAATGAGCTGCGCCACCACTTCGTTGCGCTTGAGCGCCTGGAGAACGTGGGCGATCGCACCGCGCTGAGCAATGAGCTTGAGCCCACTGTTGCGCCGACTGCGCATCAGCTCTGCGTTGAACGCGCCGGTGAGAGGACGAACCACAGCGGAGAGCGGCAACCCTCGTCGCGCCATGGCTTCTCCGAGCAACTCCCAACCGCCCATGTGCGCGGTCGCGACCAGCAGCCCCTTCCCCGCCTGAAGCTGGCGATGCACTGCGTCCCAATCGACCTCCACCCGTGCCTTCAGCTCCTCGTCGGAGAGCGCCTCCGTCGAAAGGCCCTCGATGAAGACGCGCGCCATGTTCTCGTAGGCACCGCGCGCGACTCGCACCCGCTCCTCTTCCGACTTCTCCGGAAACGCGTGACGCAGGTTGTCCAAGGTGACGCGGCGGCGAATGCGAAGCCAGAACGCGAACCCTCCCACGCCGCGGGCGAGCGCGTCGCGCGTCTCCGGCGAGATCCAGCGGGCCCAAGCGATCACGCACCGCGCGACCAGCGTTGGGAGCCAGGACGCCGGTGTGGACAGGGATTTGGACACGGCTGCGAGCTACTACGGTTTCACCTGCCTCGAAAGCCGCTCGCCTGGTTCCTCGGCGGTGCGGTATAGGGCGGCGCATGAAAGCGCTGCTTTCTCTCGTCGCGGTAGTCGTTCTAGGCGCCTGTGCGGCGCGACAGTCCATGGACGATGGGCGGCCTCGACTCGCGGTGGACGTGCCTCGACGCGCGCCGGTGAAGGGTGGCCCGTTCGACTTCGATGCGGCGCGGCCAAAGAAGAAGGACCCCAAGTACTCGTGGGACTTCGCCCCTTCCGTGAAGACCGCTGGCTCGCGCGCGCTGACGCCCGACGCGCGCTGAACCGGCAACCCCGCGCCCGCCGAACAGCGAAGGATCGCCGCGGGTCTCGTCCAGAGGGGACGCGCTGAACCTGCGCGGAAGCTGTGCTACGGACTGCGGCCGATGAAAGTCCTCAGCATCGGCGGGGGCCCCGCGGGCCTGTACTTCAGTATCCTGATGAAGAAGGCGTTCCCTCAGACCGAGATCACGGTCTACGAGCGCAACCGTCCCGAGGACACCTTCGGCTGGGGCGTGGTCTTCTCCCGCGAGACGCTGGGAAACCTCGAAGAGGCGGACCCAGACAGCTACCGCGAAATCGCCTCCCGCTTCATCTATTGGGACGACATCGAGACCCACGTCGGCGGCCAGGTGATCACCTCGACCGGCCATGGCTTCTGCGGGTTGGCGCGACGGGAGCTGCTGATGATTCTCCAGCAGCGCTGCGCCGACCTGGGCGTGAAGCTGGAGTTTCAGCACGAGATCAAGACGCTCGACGAGCTTCCGCCAGCCGATCTCATTCTCGCCGCGGATGGCGTGCACAGTTGGGTGCGCGAAGCGCTCGCCGCTCAGCTCAAGCCGACCATCGACTTGCGCAAGGCGAAGTTCACCTGGTTGGGGACGACGTTGCCGTTGAAGGCGTTCACCTTCATCTTCAAAGACACGCCGCACGGGCTCTTCCAAGTGCACGCGTACCCATTCAACAGGGAGTGCTCGACCTTCATCGTCGAATGTCACGAATCCACGTGGAAGAAGGCGGGGCTCGACACCGCGACAGAAGCACAGACCGTCGCCTTCTGTGAGTCGCTCTTCAAGGACGAGCTCCAGGGCCACACGCTCCTCAACAACAAGTCGATCTGGCGCACGTTCCCCAACATCCATCTGGACCACTGGCACCACGGCAACGTCGTGCTACTGGGCGACGCCGCTCACACCGCGCACTTCTCGATTGGATCCGGAACCAAGCTGGCGCTTGAGGACGCCATGGCGCTGGTCGCGGCCGTGAAGAAAACGCAGAGCGTTCCCGAAGCGCTGAAGCTGTACGAGACGACCCGTCGACTGGACGTGCTGAAGCTTCAGCGCGCCGCGCAGACGAGTCTGGAGTGGTTCGAACACAGCGATCGCTACCTGCGACAGTCGGCCACGCAGTTCGCCTTCAACCTGATGACCCGCAGCAAACGAATCACCCACGGCAACCTGCGGACGCGAGATCCGCGCTTGGTCGCGGAGGTGGACGCGTTGATTCAGCGCGAGTCCGGCGTCGCGGTTCCAGTGCCTCCCGCGTTTACGCCTTACAAGGTCCGCGGCCTCACCTTGGCGAACCGCGTGATTCTCTCGCCCATGTGTCAGTACCAGGCGCAGGAGGGGCTGCCCAACGATTGGCACCTGGTGCACCTGAGCAGCCGAGCCGTGGGGGGCGTGGCGTTGGCGATCGCGGAGATGACCGCGGTTTCACCCGAGGGTCGAATCACCCCGCGCTGCACCGGCATCTGGAACGCCGAGCAGGAGGCCGCGTGGAAGCGGATCGTCGCCTGCGTGCACGGACAGTCGAAGGCGAAGATCGGTCTGCAGTTGGGTCACGCCGGAAGAAAGGCCGCACGTCTCACGCCGGCCGAAGGTGAGCTGGACGCGGGCGCGCGGGGCTGGCGCGTGGTGGGCGCAACCAACGTCCCGTACGAACCAGATTGGCAGTCGCCCCATCCGCTCACCGCGAAGGAGCTCAAGGGCATCGCGCAAGATTTCGCGAAGGCGGCGCAACGCGCCGTGCGAGCCGGCTTCGATTGGATCGAGCTTCACTTCGCGCACGGCTATCTCGTCTCGAGCTTTCTCTCCCCGCTCTCGAACACGCGTACGGATGAATACGGGAAGGACCTTCAAGGTCGCGCGCGGCTGGCGCTGGAGCTCACCCGCGCCGTGCGAGGCGTGATTCCGGAGACGATGCCCCTGTCCGCGCGCATCTCCGCATCAGACTGGCTGGGCGACAAAGGCATGACGCCGGTAGACAGCGCGATCCTCGCCGGCTGGCTCAAAGAGGCGGGCGCTGACGTCATCGTCGCTTCGAGCGGTGGCAACGTTCCCGAGTCGCAACCGCAGGGCGGCCGGATGTACCAAGTTCCTTTCGCCGAGCAGATTCGCTTCGAAGCCAAAGTTCCCGTGATGGCCGTCGGTGGAATCCAGAGCATCGATCACGTGAACACGATCATCGGAGCGGGCCGCGCGGACCTCTGCGCCATCGCTCGTGCGATGTTGACCAACCCGTACATGGTTCTTCAGGCCGCGGATCAAGAGACGCCCAGGATCGACGTCTGGCCCGTCTCCTACAGGGCCCATCTCGTCGTCAGCTCGTAGACCCTCGGGCAGCAGCGCGGCGTTCCTCAAGTTCTTCGATGCTGCGCGGCCAATCGTCTTTGAGCAGTTTCGAGAGAGAGCGGTCAGCGAGGAGCTTTCCTTCCGTCTGACAGCGCGGGCAGTAGTTCGTCTCGTTCTCAGCGTGGACAATGTGCTGCACGGGAGTGGCGCAGACCGGACAAGGTTGGCGGTACTTTCCGTGGACGGCCATCTCCGGGCGAAACGCCGTGACCTTTTCTGGAAATCCCTCTCCTGCTTCTTTGCGCAGCCGCGCGATCCACTCCTTCATCACTTGGAGCGTCGCTTTGTGCAGCCGCGTGATCTCTTCGTCGGTGAGACGGGAGGTCAACTTCACGGGTGAGAGCCCAGCCCGGTGGAGGATCTCGTCCGAGTACGCGTTGCCAATTCCGCTGAACAAGGTCGGGTCGGTGAGGCTGCGCTTGAGCGTGTGGTTCTCGCAGCGAAGTCGCTCCGCGAAAGCGGCCTTCTTGCTGCCCATGATCTCCAGCCCTCCGCGATCGAAATCAACGAGACCCGCCTCTCCACGAACCAGGTGGAGTGAGGCGCGCTTCTTGGTGCTCGCCTCGGTGAGTATGAGCGTACCTCCATCAAAGTCGAACGCAGCCAACCCCAATTTCCCGGGCACTTTCGCGCCGGGATCGAGCCACTTCAGCCGTCCCGCGATCATCAGGTGCAGCACGAGGAAGAGCTCCTCGTCGAACACGAAGACGATGCGCTTGCCCATGCGGCGAAATCCGCGCACGGTCATTCCTTCGATGGTGCGAATCGGAGGATCCGCGGAACGGACCAGGAAAGGACTGGCGAGTCGGATCTTTCGCAGGACCTGCCCCGCCAGTCGGGCGTCGAGGGCTTCGACGTAGACGGTAATGTCGGGAAGCTCAGGCACGGGGCTGACAAAACTAACACGCTCGGCCGTTCGTGCCGTCTTGCCAGCTTCACCGCGCCGGTCTTGTCTTCCTCCTAGAGGGATCGTAACGAGGCGCTCGACATGGTCACAGTGCTGAGTCGAATTCGCATCGTGCTACTGGGACCGAAGAACCCAGAGAACGTGGGGGCTGCGGCGCGGGCGCTGAAGAACTTTGGCGTGAGCGACTGGGCCTTGGTGCGACCCGCGTTTGATGATCTCAATTCGGCGCGACGGCTGGCGGCGCAATCGCACGACGTTTTGGAGAGCGTGAGGCGCGCAGACACTTTGGACGAGGCGGTCGCGGATTGCGTCTGGGTGGTGGGAACCAGCTCGCGCCGCGTGCGAGGGAAACGAAGCTTGGCTCCGCGTCTCTTCGCCGAAGAGGCTGCGACTCGAACGAGCTCTGGCTCAGTGGCGTTGGTCTTCGGCGAGGAGTCCAGCGGGCTGTCCAATGACGAGGTGGATCGCTGTCACGATCTCTCCTCCATTCCGACCTCGGATGACCAGCCCTCCCTAAACCTCGCGCAGGCCGTGCTGCTCTACTGCTACGAGCTGCGACTCGCGGCGCGCTCGGAACAGGGGAAACCTCCCGCTCCGGGCCCTGCCCTCGCGACCGACGCCTCGCTCGAGGATCTGCAGGCCGCGTTCGCCGACGCGTTGCGAGCTCACGGTTTTTTGCGCGATCCGGAACGTCACGCGGTGAAGGATCTCTTTGCGCCTTTGCGCAGGGCCAGACTCTCTCGCAATGAAGCGCGCATCTGGCGCTCCGCGGTGGCAGCGCTCACGCACGAAGGGGAGCGCTGAAGTGCCGCGGCGCCGCGAGACCAAGTGGCTGACGGCCGCGCGCGCCCGCGATTCGGGGTCGAGCGGTGTCGTGCAGAGCGGCACGCAAGCACCGAGCGCCACGTCGACCTCAAGAAACGCCGCGACCTCTCGTCCCGACTGGATTGCCCGCGCGCTCGCCCGTGGTGGTGCATTGCCGTTGCGAGAAGCCGAAGCCGCGATACGCGCCGGACGTGTCAAAGTCGAAGGCCGTCTGGTTGAACAGCCTTTCGCCCCCTATCGCCCCGGCCAGCGGGTGCTCCTTGATGGACGCGAGATTGCTCTGGATGCCGCGACCCGCGTGCTCGCGTTCCACAAGCCCGCGGGCTCGGTGACCGCGCCCACGGATTCGGAAGGCGCTCCGACCGTGTTCGATCTGCTTCTCCACAAGCTGCCGGCGGACCTCCGTCGCTTCGGGTGGCATGCGGTGGGTCGACTTGACCGCGACACCACCGGGTTGCTGCTCTTCACCAACGACGAGCGCTTCGTCACTTTCGCGACATCACCTTCAACGCATCTATCGAAACGCTACCTCGCGCATGTTCAAGGAATCGTCGAGGACGCCAAGCTCGAGCCGCTGCGAAAAGGAATCACCTTGGACGACGGGCCGGCCCGACCGGCGAAGGCGGTCGCGCGCGGGCCGAGCGCCGTCGAGCTCACGCTGACCGAAGGGCGTCACCATCAGGTCAAACGCATGCTGGGAGCGATCGGTCTTCCGGTCGTCGCGCTGCACCGCGAGGCCGTGGCCGACTTCACCCTCGACGTCGCGCTGGGCGAATGGCGGCAGGTCGCAGCCGACGAAGTTCGCGAGCAACTGAGGTTCACGACATGCGCGTGAGTGAGCTTACTGCGGCTTGCATCGAAGCCGGTGCGCAGGCGCTCGAGGCTCACTCATGAGAATGAGTGAGCGCGGAGAATCTCCTCCGGCCGCAGTGGAGCCGCGACCCGTAGGCGTGAGAGCGACCTGGATCCTGTTGCTCGCGATAAACGTTCTGCGGTTTGGTTTTGCCTTCACCTTCGATCTGGTGCCGCAGGAGGCCTACTACCTCCTCTACGCGAAGAACCTGGCGCTCTCCTACTTCGATCACCCTCCCGTGCTCGCGTGGATTCTCCGCGCGTTCATCGAAGTCTTCGGCGACCGCGAGTGGGTGCTGCGTTTCGCGATGTTCTGCCTGAGCATCACGACTCAGGCGATCTGGATCTCGATGGCGAAGAAGGTTCTCGGCGATCGCTGGACCAAC
>JBQTKE010000718.1:0-9259 GCA_052386435.1 Myxococcaceae bacterium | reverse complement strand
GACGGAGAATGTCCTCGAACCTCTCCGCCCGAGCGCCGCGGATCTGAAGGAGCAGCTGCAACCCATCTGTCTCAAGCAGGTCTACGCCGGCGCCGCAGTCCCCCAGTAGCCAGTTGCGAGAGAGGATGACCGCGGACGCGACTTCCCCCGTCACCCGGGATAGGAGTCCAGCAAGAGAAGGTCTACGTCGGCCCGCCTAGGCGACACCGAGGCGATCCCCGTCTTCAGCGTCGGGTCCGCCTTGACCCGCTCGACCCAGCTTGATGCTGCGAGCGCTCCAGCTCTTTCGTCTCCTCGACCGCTCGGAGAACGCGGGGCAAGCAGGCGGTGGGAGGTAGCTCTGAAAATAGGCGTGGGTGGGGAAGCGCTGGTTCCCCGTCACATGACTTGGCCGCCATCGACGCCCAAGGTCTGCCCGTTGATGGCGGAGGCCTGATCGCTGGCCAACATGGCGACAGCGTTCGCGACCTCCAGGGGCGTGATGATGCGACCCAACGGACTGGCGTTGGCGAGCATGGCGCGGGCGGCCTCTGCGGTCATGCCCGTGGTCGCGCGGATTTTTTCCGCGGACTCGCTGAGCATGTTGGTCTCGGTGAACCCGGGACAGATGGCGTTGACGGTCACGCCACTCGCGGCCGACTCCAGCGCGGCGACTCGGGTCAGCCCAATCAAGCCGTGTTTCGATGCGCAATAGGCCGCGGCGAACTGAAAGCCCAGGCGGGCGCCCGCGGAGGCGATGTTGATCACCCGGCCCCAGCGGCGCTCTTGCATTCCCTTGAGAGCTTCGCGCATCAACACGAACGGTCCGAAGAGGTTGATGTCGAGGAGCCGCTGAAAGCTCTCGCTGGACGTGGCAACCAACGGGCTGGAGTCGATCACCCCCGCGTTGTTCACGAGAATGTCGACGGCCCCCAGCGTCTGCTCCACGGATCGCAGCCCTTCGACCACGGACTTCTCGACCGCCACGTCCGCTACGGCGATGACCGTCTTCGCCCCGAGCTGTCTCACCACCGCTGCGGTCTGTTCCAGCGTCGAGGCCGTGCGTCCCATCAACGCCAGCGCGTGACCTTCACGGGCAAGCCGAACCGCAATGGCCCTACCAATGCCTCGACCAGCTCCGGTGACCAAGGCAACGCGGGGTGCCGTCATGACGGTGCTCTACCAAGACAGTTGCAGCTCGAAGTCGCTCTGGTCGTCCGATTTGGGAACGATGACCACCTTCGGGGAGATTTTGTAGACCATCTCGATCGCCTGCTTCACGTTCCCGGTGGGCCACGCAGGGCCCAGCAACTCGCCCGTGAAGCGTAGGGTGCCAGAACGGTCTCCGGTCTTCTGGTAGCTGCGCTCGCCATAGGACGTGCACGCGCGAAAACCCGCCGGGGCGCTCGCCACGAGTCGGTTGGGGCTGTCTCCGCCCACCAGCAACATGGTTTTGCCAATGGGCGAGTCCAGGAAGTTCTTTACCGCCGACCGACCGAAGTCTTCTATGTAATCGGCGAACTTGCTGCCCAGACGGTGGGTCGTCATTTCGAGCAGCCGCAACAGATCCCGCGCGGGGTAGCGAAAGAAAGAGGTGTAGCTGTCCTTGCCGCTCAACTCTTTGCGCAGGGCGGCAACTTCGGCGCCGCTCTTGAGCTCCGCGTAGCGCGCGAGGGTGGTTTCGAAGAACATCCCGAGAATGACGTCTCGGTCGGTGCAACGCTGAATGCGGAGCGCCAGGGTGCGCGAGGTATCCAAGAGGTCTGCATTGTGAACCGTCCTGCTCCTGTGCCGCAAGGATGTCTCACGCAAGGTCCGTCAGTCGCGTGCAGGTTCATGTCGGCAATCGGAGACCCACTGCCTCTTCTCCGCGCAAGAGCCGGGTCCAGTCGGAGGAAGCAGCAACCCCGAAGTTCCGCTACAGCTTCGCCAGCCAATCGTCGACGCGGAGCCGACTCTGTCTAAATGTCTCCACGAGAATCTCCGGAACAAGCGCCCGTGCGATCGCGCTTCGAACGACGTCCACAGTCAGACGTTCGTGCTCGATGAGGTAACGCATGTCCTCCCAATCGCCGTCAGCCGCTCTCTCCACAGTGAGCGGGGCATCGTTTGGTGAAGGGCCTCGGAGAGACTGCGCACGCCGCAAACTATACACGCTCGCCGGCGGCACGCGTTTCGATGCGCTGCTCACTGTTCTACGCCCGGCCACGGCCAAACCACGCGTGGCGCTCCCTGTCTGAAGCCGTCAATCCCAGCAAGAATCAGGTCGCGCCTCGAGCGCTCCACGCCTATCTGCTGCGTACGAGTCGAGCGATCCGCTCGCCGACAGAGCTCAGATCATGGTGCCATTCAAGGTCGTTCCCCTCTCCGCAAAGCTGGCCGAAGTCGTCCGATCGCATCGCGCTTCTGCGCGATCATCTGGGCTTGGGAGGCGCTGAGGGTCGACCACCTGAAGCGCAGCGCGGGGCTCAAGCCTTCCGCGCAACATGTCGATCAGATCGAAGCCTGCTTCGGTGAAGGCCGTCGCCAGGGTCGCGTCCAGCCCACCCAGCTAGGCGAGCCTCCCGTCGCTGTCGTAAATATTCATCATGTTCGACAAGGCGCGCAAGCGAGCGGACTGAAGCGCGCGGGCGTTCCAGAAAGCGATACGCGCGAAGCAGGAAGTCGCAGAGCCACAGCTCGTGGGCTCCCTGCGCGTGAGTGAGCGTCCGGTTGACGTTCATGTGAACGAGCGCAAGCGGGCCAGCTGGAACAGACAAGCCTCCTTCGTGAAATGAAGATGTTGGGATCTATCTACTCCCGCAAAAGAAAGCGCCTCACCGCGGACTGAACGGTGAAGCGCTCTTTTCATTTCAATCTGTCGCGCGCGGCTACTTCTTGTCCGCGGCCAGCTTCTCTCGGTACGCCTTCATCATCGCGTCCTGCTCGTTCTTAGGCATTGCAGCGTACTTGGCGAACTCCATCGTGTACTCGCCCTTGCCCTGGGTCGCGGAGCGCAGATCGGTGGAGTAACCGAACATGTTGTTCAGCGGCACTTCAGCGACGGCGGTCACGTAGCCTTCGGCGTTGGAGGTTTCCAGAATGGTGCCGCGGCGCTGGTTGAGCTGACCGACGACAGAGCCTTGGAAGTCTTCCGGCGCCTGGACTTCGACCTTCATGATCGGTTCCAGAATGGTCGGCTTCGCCGCGGCGTAGCCTTCACGGAAGCCCATCAGCGCAGCCTGACGGAAAGCGTTTTCGGACGAGTCAACCGCGTGGAACGCGCCGTCGTTGATCAGGCAGCGCACGCCGACCACCGGGAAGCCAATGAGCGTGCCCTTCTTGATCGCTTCCTTGAAGCCCTTGTCACACGCGGGGATGAACTCGCGGGGGATGGAGCCACCGGAGATCTCGTCCACGAACTCGTAGTGTTCGACCGCGTCCGCCGGCAGCGGCTCCAAGTAACCGCACACGCGCGCGAACTGACCGGAGCCGCCGGTCTGCTTCTTGTGGGTGTACGCGAACTCGCCGCGCTGGGTGATGGTCTCGCGGTACGCCACCTGCGGCTTACCGGCCACGACCTCGCAGCTGTACTCGCGCTTCATGCGCTCCATGTAGATTTCAAGGTGGAGCTCGCCCATGCCGCTGATGATCGTCTGCGCAGACTCCTCATCGCGGTGCACTCTGAACGTCGGATCTTCCTTGGTGAAGCGGTTGAGCGCCTTGGAGAAGTTCGCCTCACCGGTGCGCTCCTTCGGCGCCACGGCCAGCGAGATAACGGCGTCCGGCACGTGCATGGAGGTCATGGTGATGGAGACGCTGCCGTCGGTGAAGGTATCGCCGGAGGCACACTCCACGCCGAAGAGCGCAACGATGTCGCCCGCGACCGCTTCAGCCACGTCGTTCATTTCGTTCGAGTGCATTCGAACGATGCGGGGGATCTTCACCTTCTTCTGATTCGACATGTTGTAGATGAAGTCGCCCTTGGCGATCTTGCCCTGGTACATGCGCATGTACGTGAGCTGACCGTAGCGGCCGTCTTCCAGCTTGAACGCCAGACCGACGAACGGCTTGTCGGAGCGGGACTCCAGCTTCACCTTCGCTTCGTTGTTCTTCTGGTCGTGGCCTTCGTTGACAACCTCGGCGGGGTTCGGCAGGTACTTGCCAACCGCGTCCAGCAAGAGCTGCACGCCCTTGTTCTTGTACGCGGAGCCGCACATGACCGGGGTCATCTTGAGCGCGATCGTCGCGCGACGGATGGCCGCCCACAGGTCGTCGTTGCTGATGGCCTGGTCGCCGAGGAACTTCTCACCCAGCTCGTCGTCCACGTTGGCGACGTTCTCGATGATCTCCTGACGCGCCAGCTTGGCTTCTTCAGCCAGGTCAGCGGGGATCTCCTCCTCGCGGATGTTCTCGCCGTTGTCGCCGTCGAAGTAGAACGCCTTCATGAGAATTGGATCGACGATTCCCTGGAAACGGTCTTCCGCGCCGATGGGGACCTGCATCAGCACTGGGTGATGACCGAGCTTCTCCTTGAGCTGAGCGGCCACGCGTTTGTAGTTGGCACCGGCGCGGTCCATCTTGTTGACGAACGCGATGCGGGGAACGCGGTAGCGCTTCATCTGCCGGTCGACGGTGATGGACTGCGACTGGACCCCGGACACGGAGCAGAGGACAAGGATCGCGCCGTCGAGCACGCGCAGCGCGCGTTCGACCTCAATGGTGAAGTCGACGTGTCCGGGCGTGTCGATGATGTTGATGTTGAAGTCTTTCCAGATGCAGTACGTCGCGGCGGACTGGATCGTGATGCCCTTCTCACGCTCCAAATCCATGGAGTCCATCTTCGCGCCGACGCCGTCCTTGCCGCGGACCTCGTGGATCTCGTGGATCCGCCCCGTGTAGTAGAGGATTCGCTCCGTCAGCGTCGTCTTGCCGGAGTCGATGTGGGCGGAGATACCGATGTTTCGAATTCGCTCGATGGGGACTTGGGAGGCCACGTTCGTGTCTTTCGTTTCAGATGCTTAGGGATGGGCAATAGAACAACCGCGCGCCGCCCTTACTTCTAAATCGATAAATCGCCAAGTGCTCCAGGTCCCAAGGCAGACAGGTGGCCTGTAACACCTCGGAATCACGCGAGCGCGCCAAAGAGAGCGCTGGTCATTTGCCAGAGGTCAGGGTTCGCTCCGGAAGCGGCCAACCTTGGGAGGTGTGAGGAACGGGGGAACGTGTAAGCTCGGCCCGCTTTCACTGCTGGACCGCCTCCCCACCTTGAGCTCGCCCTTTCGCGACAGCGGCGTGATGGTCGTCCCCGGCGCGTCTGACCATGGACGTGAGGCGAAACGTCTGCTCGAAGCGGCGGGAATTCGAGTGCTGGATTCAGCGACGGAAAAAAGCGCGGCGCTGGTGGTGGCGGACCTGACGACGCCGGAAGGTGTTGCCGCGGCGGAGAAGCTCAAGGCCAAAACGTTCGTGGTGGGGATCGTCGGCGCGCCGGTAGACGCGCTCGACAACCCTTACTTGCTCGACTTCGTCCCCGCGGATCAGATGGCCAACGCACTGGTCCCGCGCGTGACGCTGGCGGAGGTGAAGCGCTCGAAGGAGCTGGACGCGCAGCAGCGGCAGCGGGACCTCTCGCTGCTGCTGCGGCTCACCGCCGACTACGCGGAATCGCTGGACGTGGGTGAGCTGCTCCACGACGTGACCCGACGCTTGGCGGAAGAGATGGGCATCGCCCGCGCCGCGCTGGTGGTGCTGGACGAGCTGCACGACGTGGGCTTCATCGTGGCGGCCAGCGACGACGCGGCGTTGAAAGACCTGCGCATTGAGCTGGCCCGCTACCCGGAAATTCGCGAGGTCGTCCGCACCGGCAAGGCGGTCATCGTCGAGGACGCGCCGACCCATCCGCTGCTCGAAGGCGTGAAGACGCACGTCGCCTCCGCCGGCATTCAGTCGATCGCGGCGCTCCCTTTGGCGGTGCGCGGAAAAGTTCTGGGTGTGCTGCTCTTGCGCGCGTCCTCACGGCGTCCTGCGTTTTCTCCGAGAGAAATTGAGTTTCTCACCACCGTGGCCCACGCGACCGCGGTGGCGCTGCGCAACGCTCGGCTCCTCGAGAGCATTCGCGGACAGTCAGAGCGGGAGAAGAGCGCGCGCATCGCGGCGGAAGAGCGAGCGGCGTTGCTGCACCGCTACGAAGCGTTCTTCGCCAACGTCTCCGACGGCATCGCCATCTTGGATTCGCGCGCGTGCGTGCTCTCGCTCAACCCGGCGGGCACGCAGCTTCTGGACGTCTCCGCGAAGGAGGCGCACGGCCGGCACATCAATTCGCTGACCAACCCCATGGACGACGGGTTGATCATGGACGTGCTCTGGTCGGTGCAGCGGGGCGAGCTTCGCCGCGACATTGACCTCCCCATCCGCACGCTGGGGGGGCGCAGGCTCACGCTCTCGATTGGCGCCGCGCCTCTGAAAGAAGACGGCGCTTCGGCGATTCTGTCGTTCCGGGACGTGACGGCGCAGCGGCAGTTGGCGGATGAGCTGCGGCAGACGAAGGACTTCTTGGAGCGGCTGATCGACTCCAGCGTGGACGCGATCATCGCCGCGGATATGAAAGGGAAGATCATCCTCTTCAACAAGGGCGCTGAAGCCATCTGCGGCTACACGGCGGCGGAGGCCACTGACAAGCTCAACGTCCGGCAGCTCTACGGTCCGGGCGTTTCGCACGACGTGATGAAGCGCCTGCGCGCGGCGGAGCAGGGGGGGCGAGGGCGGCTGGGGGTGATGCGGCAGGAGATCGTCACCAAGAAGGGCGAACGCGTCCCGGTGAACATGACGGCCTCGATCATTTACGAGGGTGAACGCGAGAGCGCCACGGTGGGCATCTTCACGGACCTCCGCGATCGGATGCAGCTGGAGCGGAAGCTCTCCGACGCGGAGACGCGCCTGGAGGAATCAGAGAAGAACGCGGTGATTGTGGCGCTGGCCGGCACCGCGGCGCACGAGCTGAATCAGCCGCTCACGTCCGTGATGGGCTACGCGGAGCTGCTCAAGCGCAAGCTCAAGGAAGAGGACTACGCGTACCGGCCGGTGGACATCATTCACCGCGAGGCCGAACGCATGGCCGAGATAGTTCGCAAGATTGGGAAGATCACCCGCTACGAAACCAAGGCGTACGTGGGCGAGTCGCAAATCCTGGATCTG
Organism: Myxococcaceae bacterium; assembly: GCA_052386435.1. Lineage (GTDB taxonomy): Bacteria > Myxococcota > Myxococcia > Myxococcales > Myxococcaceae > JBQTKE01. Next base: position 2,104 of record JBQTKE010000718.1, on the reverse strand, counting down.
GACAAGGCGTCTTCACATGAAGATTGAGCTCAAACCGGCGGTCCCTCCCGCGCTGGCGGCATCGGTCGACGCGTTCCAGGCGTTCTTCGAGACGCTGGAGAGCCCGGCCGCGCTGTGCGACGCGGAGCTGAGGCTGCTGGCCACCAACCCCGCGTTCGAATTGCTCTGTGGCACGCGCGGCGCTTCGGGGCTGAAGCTCTCGGACTTACTGCCGGGCATCGCCAGCGCAGTGCCGCCGGATGGTCAGTCGCGTGACGTGGATGTGCCGATCGCCGCCGGCCCCGCGGTGACTCTGACGCTGACTCGGAGAGGCGAGACGTTGGCGGTGGTGGCGCGGAATCTGGCGCAGGTTGTCGCGGGGGGTTCGTTGGCCGCCGCGGGCCGCGCGTTGATCGAGCAGGCGCGCATCGAGCAAGCGTTGCTGGAGTTGGGTCGGGAAGTCGCGAGCAGCACCTCTGAAGAACAGCTCGTCGCCGCAGTCGCGCGTGGTGTGAAGGGGCTGTTTCCAGGCCGAGCGTTCTGCGTGCGGATCATGGATCAGCGGACCGCGATGCTGACCTCGCTCTACGCGGAGGGGCGATTGAAGGAAGGCGCCACCGAGGTTGCGGTGCTCAAGCGCTCGGCCGCGGAGAAGACGCACCTCAATTCCGAAGTGCTGCCTCAGTCCCGTGTGCGCATTCAGGCGGAGGATGTGCCGCTGGTGTTCGAGTCGACGGTCCGGTCCATCTGCGCGCCGCTCGCCGCGTCTGGCCAGCTCTTCGGGCTGATTAACGTCGAATACCCGGAGGGGCTGACCGCGGATCTTGTCGCCGACGATCGCATTTTGATTCAGCTGGCGAATCAAGTGGCGGTGGGCGTGCGCAACGCGAAGCTCATCGACGAGCTGACGTTCGTGCGGAAGTATCTGGAGGAGCTTCTCGAGCACGCCAACGCGCTGATCATGGTCGCGAACCGCGAGCGCAAAGTGGTCGTCTTCAACAAGGCGCTCTCCACGCTGACGGGATTGTCCAAGCAAGACGTCCTGGGACGCGACCTCATTGCGTTCCTGCCCGAGTCAGAGAAGATGCGGGTGATGCGCGTCTTGGCGACCTCGCTGCGCGGCGAGCAGGTGTCGTCGTTCGAAACGAAGGTCCTGGCGAAGGAAGGGCGCGAAGTGCGTGTGTCCTTCGCGACGTCTTCCGTGCTCACCGCCGGAGGCGAGGTGGAAGGGGTGATCGCCATCGGCCAGGACCTCTCTGCCATCACGGAGCTGGAGCGGCGGATCATCCACGCGGAGAAGTTGGCCTCGTTGGGGCAGCTGGCGGCCTCCGTCGTGCACGAGATCAACAACCCGATGACCGCGGTGGCGGCGTACGCGGAGTCGCTCTACCGCCGTGCGCAGGAGCGACCGGAAGGCGCGCCGGATCGCGAGAAGCTGTCGCGGATTATTGAGAACTCGGATCGGATTCTGCGGTTCACGCGCGACCTGGTCAGCTACGCGCGTCCGGCGCAGGAGAAGCCGGAGCAGGTGCAGGTTCCGAAGCTGCTCGATCTCGCGGTCAGCTTCTGCGAGCACGTGCTGCAGCAGCACGGCGTCCGCGTGGAGAAGAGCTACGACGCGGTCCCCAAGGTCGCCGGCGTCAAAGGCAACTTGGTTCAGGTCTTCGTCAACCTGATCACCAACGCTTGCCACGCGATGACGCCGGGCGGGCTTGTCACCTTGGCGGTGAAGATGGAGAGCGGCGACCTGGTCGTGCGCGTGCAGGACTCGGGCTGCGGCATTGCTCACAACGTGCGCGGGAAGATCTTCGAGCCGTTCTTCACCACCAAGCCCGACGGGAAGGGCACGGGCCTGGGCCTGTCGATTGTCCAAGGCATCATCGAAAACCACGGCGGGAAGATTGAAGTGGAGAGCGAGCTCACGGTGGGAACGACCTTCGTGATTCGGCTCCCCGTCCCCGAGTAAGGCGGAGATGACCCATCTGATCCTGGTGCCCGGCTTCTTCGGGTTCATCAATTTGGGCGAGATCGTCTACTTCGGCCACGTGCGGGATCATCTAACCGCCGAGCTGGAGCGGCTGGGCGTCGAGGGGAAAGTTGTCCCCGTCTCTTCTCATCCCACCGC